>JBARVK010000357.1:0-1919 GCA_049646225.1 Nodosilinea sp. | reverse complement strand
GGCAGAGGCTGCTCATAGGACGCAAACAGCGTAATGAACTGCGGTTTCTTGCGGAAGGGAGCGCTGTAGTTGAACAACTCAAACTGAGGACCCCAGTTGCGGCATTCCTGGGCCTCTTGCCCCAGACCGCGCAGGTAAGGTACGGTTTCTTCGCCAAAGTAATCGGCGTACTCTTTAGAATCGACTAGAGCATCGATTAGAGCGGCCAGACCACCGCTAGAAACAATAGAGAAGTAGTCGCGCACTTCTTCACGAGAGCTGGGCGCACGACCCAGAATGTGGCGAAAGGCCAGTTCCAGAGCCCGGCTATTGATGTAGGGATCGAAGAAATTTTTGCGGTACAGCGGTGATTTGGCCAGGCGGCGTACAAACTCCTTCATGGAGATTTCGCTGTTCTTTACCTTGGATTCCAGGTCAGAGACCGAGAGGGAATAGGCTCGGGTAATATCGCGCTCAAAGATCTGACGATAGGCGGCTTTCACCACGTCATTTTTCTCTGTTGCTGACAGCCCAGGCTTCATCGCGTATTTGGGCCGCCGCTCAGCCGCGTTGAAGTAGATCTGAGGCAGCTCTAGCCCCTGTAGATCCGAGGAGGGCCGCTGGCGTAGCTTATTCGACGGGGTGGGCGCTTTGAATTCACTCAGCAGCACGTCGAAGTACTGACTCACAATGCCCTGGGCGTCGGGATCACTATTTAGATAGCGCAGAGACCCGGCTTTCATGGTTTGAATGGCCACGATGGTTGCCGCCGAGGAGCAGGCCGTCTCAATAATTTCCCGCAGCCCGCGTACGTTGACCGAAATAATATTAGGGTCGCCCGCCACAATGGCGTAGGTTACGTAGCGCAGGAACCAGCTCATGTCGCGCAGCGACTTGGTCATGTTGCTGGGGCCATAACGGGATACGCTGATTGGGCGAAATCCAGGGGGAACCGGCCCAGAAGGCGTAGAGCTAAACAGGTTTTGGAATAGCCCACCACCACTCTCAATAAAAGTCGAGGTACCCAAGCGGGACGCCTCTGACTCATCTAAAACTGTGCCAGCCCGAGTTTTTTCAACCGGCGACTCACTTTCGACCCGTTCCAAATAGGCCAAGGGAGACCCACCGGTAAAGATGCGGTTGGCCGCCTGGGAGACAATCAACTCGGAGTAACGGGTCAGGACTTCAGCAATCTGCACCCGCTTTAGGCCGGAATTAAAAAAGCCCGACAGCTCTTCTAGCTCACCCCGGCCCATGTAGCGGTCTTGCTGCTCGGCCTGGGAAATCGTGGCCACCGGCAGAGTTTGGTAGAGCTGGGGCCGCGCCGGTGCACTTCCACCACTTGCTTTAACACTCATGCGTTTTCAAAGGCTCCCTATGCGGACAATGACGGCATCAAATCAAATTTTCTATCAATCGATCAGACAGCGGATGCAGGGTTTCGCACTCGTCAGAGGCATCGATCAAGAACGCTGCCTGAGCTAGTGTAAAATCGCCGGACCCACCTCAAGGTGAAGCGTTGTTAACCTCACCTGCCGGACACCCAAGCTGGGCACCGAATACGGTATCTATAAATGGCGGGTGTTCGCTGACCTGAAATCAGATTAAACCGTTTCAGTACGGCAACACAGATTGTTAAAAACTGTGTAACATCCCACCGGACAAATGCCTTTGGTCATCATAGAGGATGGTCACTACCCCCTGAGAGAGCGGATAAGTTTTGTAACGTTTCGTGATAAAGCATCGGGTTGCTGAGGCTCCAAAGCTCCTTCTGGGAAGGGTTTAATCCGCTAGCCCTCTGTAACGCTGGCGATCGCCTAGACGAATGGGCTGCCTCAATGCCACAACCTATGGGTTGGCTGCGCTCTCCCGTAAGACTTACCTGATCATGTACCGATACGTAATGTGAGAACTAACACTCCCGGTTCGCTCATTTCTAA
>JBARVK010000356.1:0-10690 GCA_049646225.1 Nodosilinea sp. | reverse complement strand
AGCATGAGCCGCCAGGGTTTTTGAGGGGCAGCAAGGTCGATGGTAGTAGCGGTCTGCATAAAATTCATCAGGAACAGCAGCGGCCCGTCGGCCATGGTGCGCTGGTAGACAATCACCGGCTGATCGGCATCGCCGACCTTGATAATCTCTATATCCTTAGAATAAGACGGCGTGTTGAGCTTGAGCTGCCGCCGCAGTTTCAGTAGTCGCTGGTAGAAGTTGAGTAGGGTTTTGTGCTGCCCTTGCTGACGCAAATTCCAGTTCAATTTAGAGGCTTCAAAGGTGGCGATCTCGTGAGCCGGGGCTGGTTCGCCAAAGCCGTGGGCTTCTCTAAACTCGCGTTTGCGACCTTCAAAAACGGCCTCAATCAGGTCTGGATCGCTGTGATCAATGAAGTAGTTAAACGGCGCGACTTCGCCATATTCTTCGCCCATAAATAACAGCGGAATGTAGGGAGACGTAATCAGCGTCGCCGCCGTTAGCTTAAGAGCATCAAAGGGAACCAGCTTGGAGAGGCGATCGCAGCCTTTAGCATTACCAATTTGGTCGTGGTTTTGGGCGCAGACGATGAACTGGGGCGAGGGTAAATCGGTGGCGCTGTTGCCGTGCCGCCGCTGCCGAAAGGGCGAAAACTTGCCGCTGTAAACAAAGCGATCGCGGATCGCTGTGGCCAGATCTTCACAGGTGCCAAAGTCGTTGTAGTAGCCGTAGCGTTCGCCCGTAACTAGGGTATGCAGGGCGTGGTGAAAGTCGTCGCACCACTGGGCCTGTAGGTCGTGTCCACCCTGTTCTACAGGGCGAATGATGCGGGTGTCGTTGAGGTCACTCTCGGCGGTAACGTACAGAGGCTTGCCCAGCTGCTCCGACAGGGCAGCCACCTCTTCGGCTAGCTCGGCCAGCACGTGCTTGGCGCTAAAGTCGTAGATGGCGTGAATAGCGTCAAGCCGCAGCCCGTCAACGTGAAATTCGCGTAGCCAATAGAGGGCGTTTTGGATGCAGTACTGGCGGACGCCATCGCTCCAGGTGTCGTCGAAGTTGATGGCGTTGCCCCAAGGGGTGCTGTATTTGTCGGTGGTGTAGGGGCCGTAGCAGCCGGTGTAGTTGCCCTCGGGGCCAAAGTGGTTGTAGACCACATCTAAAATGACCGCTAACCCCTCGCGGTGGCAGGCGTCGACCAGGCGCTTGAACCCCTCGGGGCCGCCGTAGGAATTTTGGGTGGCGTAGGGGAACACGCCATCGTAGCCCCAGTTGCGATCGCCGGGGAACTGCGACACCGGCAGAATTTCGATCGCGGTAATGCCCAGCGCTTTGAGGTCGGCTAACTGCGCGATCGCGGCATCAAAGGTGCCCTCAGAGGTAAACGTGCCGATGTGCACTTCATAGATGACGTAATCCGACCAGGGAATATTTTTCCAGCCGTCATCGCCCCATTTGTACTGGTTGAGGTCAACCACCGCCGAGGGACCGTGCACCCCTTCTGGCTGATAAAAAGACGCTGGATCGGGCCGCAGATCCTCAGACTGATTGATGCGGTAGAAATACGTTGTACCCTCAGCGATATTGTCAACCGTAGCTGACCAGTACCCACCCTCGCTTTTCTGCATGGAAACAGTTTCTTGTTTCGGCGACTGCAGTTCTAGTTCAACCGAGTCGAGTTCGGGCCCCCAGAGGGTAAAGCGACACTGACCATTGCTGTGTAAAATGGCTCCAACGTTGGGGGCTGCTGTCATGGGGAATAATCTTTAGTTAGCTAGGTTAGGGCCGATGCTAAAGACACAGCATCATGCTCAGTCACCTTATCAGCGTTGGCTTGGAGTCCCAATCTCCTTTTAGATAGATCCTAGGTTTTTGAATAGATCCCGAGTTGATCTGAAGGTAGACCTGATCCTGAGTTTGGGTCTGCGTCAGGAGGGGGCATTGCCCCTGTAACGCCCTACCCTCACTCCCCTATCCCTCGCTTAAACCGTGCTGGATACCCTACTTCATCCTCTAGACGACTGGCTCCTAGACGACTGGCCGAAGGGGGTGGCCCATTCCGAGGCGGTTGACTACCATTACCAGGGCCTCTGTCCACGCACTGGACAGGGGGTTACCCTGCCCCGCACGGATCTGGCCAAGGCGATCGCCCAACGGCTGATGGCTCAGCTCAGCACCGCCGCCCCCGCCGAGGGCAAAATGTATGGTGTGCTGCTGGTGCAAACCCCCGCCGGACAACCTGGGGTGCTCAAAGCGTTCTCGGGGCTGTGGCAGGGGCAGGCGCAGGTGCCGGGCTGGGTACCGCCCATCCCGGGGCGATCGCAGGTGGCCCTGCAAGAGGCCCGCACCCTCGCCCAGCTGGCGGCTATTAAAGCTCGCTTGATTACCCTACAGAACCAATCTGAACGCCAGGTCTACAGCCAACTGCAACAGCAGCAGGCCGAGGCTCGCCAGGGTTTGAACCAGCGGCACCGCGATCGAAAGCAGGCCCGCGATCGCAAGCGCCAGACTCTCACCCCCACGCTGATAGACGAACCTCTCACTGTTGCTCTAGCCGCCCTAGAGCAGGAGAGCCGGGGCGACAAAGCCGAGCTGAGACAGTTTAAGCAGCAGTGGCGCGATCGCCTCTTCCCGCTCGAAACCTTAATTCAAGCCGCCGATGCCGAAATCGCCGCCCTCAGGCAGCAGCGTCGCGATCTCTCGCGCCAGCTGCAGGCCGATATGCACGCCGCTTACCGCCTCACTAACTTTGCCGGAGAATTGACTACCATCCAATCGTTGGGTAACCTGCCCACGGGTACCGGCGACTGCTGCGCCCCCAAGCTGCTGCACACCGCCGCTCAGTATGGTCTTAAACCCCTGGCCATGGCCGAGTTCTGGTGGGGCCCAGCCCAGGGCGACAAACGCCCGGGGGAGTTTTACGACGCCTGCGCCGAACGCTGTCAGCCGATCATGGGCTTTCTGCTGTCGGGGCTGTCAGCGCGGGTGTTGCAAACGGCCCCCGCAGGGGCGCAGCATGCTGCGCCCCTACACACATCCCACATGGGGAATGTTCAACCAGCCATGGAGCTTACCGTTCTGTACCAGGACTCCTGGTTGATCGCCGTAGATAAACCGGCGGGGCTGCTGTCGGTGCCGGGGCGCTACCGCGATCGCGCCGACAGCGCCCTCTCCCGCCTGCGCCTGACGCTGCCTGAGGGGGCCTTTCTGCAGCCCGTCCACCGCCTCGATCAAGCGACCTCCGGCGTACTGCTGCTAGCCCTGGATGCTGACACCCACCGCCAGCTTAGCCAGCAGTTTGCCCAACGCCGGGTGGCTAAAACCTACCAGGCGATCGTGGTCGGGGATGTGGCCGAAGCGTCGGGGATCATCGACCTGCCGCTGTGGGGTGACCCCACCCAGCGCCCCCGGCAGACAGTGGACTGGCAGCAGGGCAAACCCAGCCAGACCCAGTTTGAGGTGCTGCAGCGCGAAGGATCGCGCACCCGCGTGGCCTTCTACCCGCTCACCGGGCGCACCCACCAAATCCGCGTCCATGCCGCCCACCCCGAGGGGTTGAATGCGCCGATCGCAGGCGATCGCCTCTACGGCCAGGAGCTACTGGGCGATCGCCTCTACCTGCACGCCCACCAGCTGGAATTTACCCATCCCCACCGCCAGACCGCGTTCGCCCTGACCTCCCCCGTCCCCTTCTAAGCCCACAATCGGCTGTAGTCGGCACACCTATGCCTCGGTTTGCTGAGCTAACTCTTCGATCTCCTCTGCCTGTGGTTCATCCGACGGGGGGTGGAAGTACTCGTAGATCTGCTGGGCCAGCTGGGGGCCAATGCCGGGTACGGTGGCCAGCTGCTCGGGGCTGGCCTCGCGAATGTAGTCGATGGAGCGAAAGGCGGCCAGCAGTTCCTTCTGGCGGTGCTGACCGAGACCGGGAATCTCAGAGAGCCGCGATCGCCGCATTCGGTCTGTTCTCTTCTTCCTATGGAAACTGATCGCAAAACGGTGGGCCTCATCGCGCAGGCGGCGCAGCAGCTGCACCCCAGGCTGGTCGGCCTCGGTAGACAGGGGAATCGACTCGCCCGGCAGAAAAATTTCCTCGCGCTTTTTGGCCAGGCTGACCACGTTGATCTCCTGCAGCAGGTTGAGGTCTTTCAGCACCTCCACCACCGCCGAGAGCTGCCCCTTGCCGCCGTCGATCATCACCAGTTCGGGCCAGTCGGGGTTACCCAGGCGCTGCTGGGTGGGGTCGGTGGCGTAGCGGCGAAAGCGGCGACGAATCACCTCGGCCATACTGGCAAAGTCGTCGGAGTGGCCCGGCTTCACTTCAGGATTTTTGATTTTGTAGTGGCGGTAGTGCTGCTTGGCAGGCATGCCATCGACAAACACCACCTGTGAGGCCACCGCATCGGACCCCTGAATGTGAGAAATATCGTAGCCCTCAATGCGCTTGGGCAGGTCGGGCAGGTCGAGGGCGATCGCTAGATCCTGCAGGGCCTGAATGTTGCGATCGGCGGCGGCCTGGGTGCGGGCCAGCTCGTACTGGGCATTGCGCTCGACCATTTCAATCAGGTCGGCCTTGGTCTGGCGCTGGGGCACCTCCACCGTCACCTTACGGTTGCGGCGCTGGCTCAGGTAGTCGGTCAATATTTCGCCTTCCGGCAGCTCGTGCTGGGCCAAGATCACCGCCGGAATCTCCACCGCCTCGACGGTCTGATAGTGATCTTCGAGCACTCGCTGCAAGATTTCCCCTGGAGTTCCGGACTCGGCATCGGCGGTAAAGCCCAGCCGACCCACCAGCCTTCCCGCCCGCACCTGAAAGATTTGGACGCAGGCGTATTTGTCATCGGCGGCCAGGGCGATCGCATCCCGCGACACCGTATCGTCGGGCAGGGCCACCTTCTGGTCGGCGCACAGCCGCTCCAGCCCGCGAATCTGGTCGCGCAGCCGGGCCGCCACCTCAAACTTGAGGTCTTCCGCCGCCTTCTCCATCTGGGCGGTGAGAATATCTACCAGCTCCGTGGTGCGGCCCTGGAACACCATCACCACCCGCTGCAGGGTCTTATGGTAATCCTCCGGCGAAATGAGCTGCTGGCAGACGCCGGGGCAGCGGCCAATATCGTAGTTGAGGCAGGGGCGATCGCGGTGCACCGGCTGGGGTCGCTGCCGCAGCGGAAAAATTCGCTTCACCAGGTTCAGGGTGCTGCGCAGCAGACCCACATCCACGTAGGGGCCGTAGTAGCGATCTTTGAGGCTTTTGCGCCGCTTGCGGGTGATGAAAATGCGGGGGTAATCTTCAGACCAGGTGACGCAGAGGTAGGGATACTTCTTGTCATCCTTCAGCAGCACGTTGAAGTGGGGCTGGTTCTGCTTGATTAGATTGGCTTCCAGGGCCAGCGCTTCGGCCTCGGTGTCGGTGACGATAAACTCGATATCGACAATTTGCATCACCATCACGGCAATGCGCGGCATGTGGCCATGAAAATCGCGAAAGTATGATCTCACCCGCGTGCGCAGGCATTTCGACTTGCCAATGTACAGAATCTGGTCGTGGCTGTCTCGCATAAAGTAGACCCCCGGCTCTTTGGGAATTTCTTTGAGCCGCGCCTCTAGGCGCTCGGGATCGTTGACCAGAGTGGTGGGCTGAACCGTAGTCACAGGCAGCGCTGTCTAAACCTTTGTACTAACCAGGATAACGGCAAACCCAGGCACCGAGGTTCTAACCTGTAAACGGTTTTCCCCCAGATACAGGGGTGATATGTTTGGATAGCCTCTGAGTTCTCAAGCGGCCTCCGTATTTTTGCGCAAATATTGGGCGTTAATAAATACCCTGCTTAAATTGAGGCATGATTGAATTAGAACTATGAAGATTAGCTTTTAAAGCTATTGCCTCCGGAAAAATTGTTGCGTTTGGTGTAATTAATATTACACGCTGTTCCTGATCGCTATCGTCACAAGGTCTGCCCTGTATGGACTCCCAAGAGTTTGAAGCACGCTATAGAGAGCAAATTAAAGATATCTTAAATCGGTTGCAGTCGGCGATGGTGGTCTCGTCTCAGCTCGAGCACACTATCGCCGACATCGGCGACGCCGTACAAAGCCTAAGCCGAGATGTAGAGCAGTTTTTGGCTGAGCAGCGACGTGGATCTGGAGGGGGAAGTTTGCCGTAGCTAACGGTGGTTAGGGCCATCCGGGGTGTAGCTACTCTACATCGTTATCGGTCGGTTGCAACACCG
The DNA here is from genome assembly GCA_049646225.1 of Nodosilinea sp. Lineage (GTDB taxonomy): Bacteria > Cyanobacteriota > Cyanobacteriia > Phormidesmidales > Phormidesmidaceae > Nodosilinea. The sequence goes on along the minus strand of JBARVK010000356.1, from coordinate 4,484 downwards.
CCTGAATCGCCTCGGTAAGCTGGTACAGATACACAGGCTTAACCAGATATTTCTGCGCTCCCAGGGCGAGGGCACGGTGCTGATCCTCGGCAAAGGCGTAGCCCGATACCACAATGACTGGCAGGTGCTGCCACATGGTCGATGATCGAAGCTGCTTGAGCAGCGTGTAGCCATCGATTTTGGGTAGCCCCAGGTCGAGCAGTAGCAGATCTGGCTGAAACGCCCTGAGCTGCTGGTCGAGGTCGAGCCCGTGGGCCAACGGCAACACCTGATATCCCGAGAGGGTTAGGTAGTCGGCAAAAAATAACCGATTGGCGGTGTCGTCTTCAACAATAACAATGCGGTACCGACCATCAGCGGTGCTGAATGGAGATATCACCATTAACCTTAGATCCTGAGCTAAAGACTGGAACTAGGAGAACACTCAGTCGTTCTGGTAGCTCAATATGTTGTGCCCTAGACACTAAACAATGGGCTAACCTAGCTTCGCTAAAGGTAAGCCCATTCATCAAATTCTTATGTGAGTAATGCTTTGCTTCATCAACTCTTCGTCAAGATATGCCCATAGTCTATCTGTTTCTCTATCCTAGATTGGGGGATCGTTTTTACTACAGGCTGCTTGGGCAGATCTGAACGTTCAAGAGGGCTCGGATTGACCCATCAGCCCAAAAACTCAGCCATCTTCTCGATGGCTTGCTCTAGTACCTCAGGGGGATGCACCAGGGCCATCCGGACGTAGCCCTCGCCCGCTTTGCCAAAGCCCGCGCCGGGGGCCAGCGCCACGCCGGTTTGTTGTACCAGATGCTGGCAAAACGCTTCAGAGCTATCGGCGAAGCGTTCGGGCAGTCGGGCCCAAATATACATCGTCGCCTCAGGAACAGAGACGACCCAGCCGATGCGCTCTAGGGCCGCGATCGCAGCGTCGCGGCGCTGCCGAAAGGTGGTAACCATATGATGTACGGTGTCCTGGGGGCCGGTGAGAGCTGCGATCGCCCCCCGCTGAATGCCGGGATACTGGTTGAAATCGACGCTGGCCTTGACCTGGCGCAGAGCGGTAATTAAATCAGCATTGCCAATCGCATAGGCTACTCGAAACCCGCCCATGCTGTACGACTTTGACATCGAGAAAAACTCTATCGTGCAGGTTTTGTCGCGGTCGGCCTGGAGAGCGGAGCAGGCGGGGTGACCCGTAAACGTCAAGTCGGCGTAGGGAAAGTCGTGGGCCAGCACCAGGTTGTGCCGCTGGCAAAAGGCCACAGCCTCTTGCCAAAATGCCAGGGACGCCACGGCCGTGGTGGGGTTGTGGGGGTAGCTCAGCACCATCAACCGCGACTGCTCTAGCACCGCTTCAGGAATATCTTCAAACCGGGGTAAAAAGCTGTTTTCAGCCAGCAGGGGCATAGGGTAAATTTGCCCGTTAGCCAGGTACACGCCCCCGGCATGGGAGGGATAGCCGGGGTCCATCAGCAGGGCAAAGTCGCCGGGGTTGAGAATAGCTAGGGGCAGGTGGGCCGTGCCCTCCTGGGAGCCGATCAGCAGCAGCACTTCCGTTTCGGGATTTACTGGCACACCAAACTTATGGGTGTACCAGTCGGCAGCGGCTTGCCGAAACGCCTGGGTGCCCGAAAACAGGCAGTAGCCGTGGGTACTTGGATCGGGCAGGGCCGCCGCGATCGCATCGAGTACGTGAGGCGGTGTGGGCAGATCGGACGACCCCAGCGATAGGTCAATAATGAACTTTCCTGCCGCTCGAGCGTTGGCTTTGGCTCGGTCCATATCGGCAAATACATTGGCCTGTAAAGGCCGCATGCGCTGGGCGATTTGCATAGTGCTAGGTGAGAAGACAGGTTATGGCTAGCAGAAAAGCGCTGTTTGGAACTTAGATCACGAGGGAATACTTAAGTATAAATCCTTTACCTGCTGCAACTCTATTAGAACGCTTTGATCAACCGCCGATGACTGTAACAGATTATCTCACTTCATCGGGTAAAAAGGGGTTTTGCGGTTCCCTTGGCGCACCCTGTGGCTATCAATAACAGTGCCTTTTGTTGGGTTTTGCCTGCTATGAGCCGAGTTCAGCCCCAGTCATTAGGAGATGCCTATCCGGCTCTTTGTAACTTTCTGCGGCTCATCTCGCTGACCCTCGCGGCACCTCAGCTGGCCATAACCGTATACGTGGGTGACGACTGGTCCCACGGTGGGGTCATCAACTACGGTCATCTACCGGCGGCCATTTTGCGGGAGGTGTTGTCGAGTCAGCCCATCCAGGGTTCCAGGCTAGATTGTGGCCCGCTGTCCCTTAGCACCTACAGTCGATCTACTAGAGGCAGCGATACGGTACTGGTGGGGCACCTGCGGAGCGCTAGAAATCGCTACAACCTCGCGGTCTACGTACCGGGCCAGTCCCTAGACCGTCTCAACGAAGTGCAGGTTAAGACTCTCCAGTACCTCAGTCAGCAGATGCTGCTGTGTCTGTCCCTGGCCCAGCCCATTGGCCCCGGCCATCAACCGACGGCAAAGCCTCACCCCCAGCCGAGCGTCCCACCCGCGAGTCCAGATTTGTTATCCCAGGTGGTGGCGATCAACACCACAAGCCCTACCTCTGATCGATTGCACCAGGGGCACCCCCGACTGGTCGATTTGGTTGTTCAGCTCCAGGCCTGTTTGTCCTATCAGCAACTGGGCGAGCATCTAGCCACCTACCTGCCCTACTTTTTTCCCCACCAGTCAGGGCGCTTGGTCTTGTTTTCTAACTCATCTGAAACCTTCTCGGTGCTGACCGACTGGGGCGAAGCAATGCCGCTAACCGCCCTTGAGCAGCAGTGCTGCTATGCCGACATGCAGCGCGATCGGCCACCCGAGACGAGCCAGGAGTGCCGCCAGTGCCAGGCCACCTTGGGTTTGGGCCAGCGAAACAAGTGCATTGTGCTGGGCACAATTGATGACACCACCTGCATTGTGCAGCTTGTGCTGCGAGAGACAGAACCCTTCAGCCCGGTGCAAACGGCGCTGCTAGAAAAGCTATCGGAGCAAATTTTGGTTGTCATGCAGCGGCTGCGGCTGCTCGAAGACTTGCAAAATCAGGCGATGAAAGACCCGCTGACGGGGTTGCTCAACCGCCGCCACGCTGAAACCGTTCTCAACAGTCTGTGCCATGCGGCCAATCGCCAGCAAAACATCAGCATCATTTTGATCGACATCGACTACTTTAAGGTGGTTAACGATACCTATGGCCACCAGGCTGGGGATGCCGTGCTCAAAAATATGGGTATGCTGCTGCGGGGCCACGTGCGCACCCAGGACATTGTCTATCGCTATGGTGGCGAAGAATTTTGCATGGTGCTGCTCGACACGACCCCAGAGGTGGCCCTAAAGCGAGCCGAAAAAATTCGGCGGGCGGTGAAATATGTCAATAATTCGTTCAACGGCCAGATGCTACCACCCGTGACAATTTCGCTCGGGGTGGCTAGCTTTCCTCACCACGGTGATACGCCCCAGGCCCTGGTGACCCTGGCTGATAAAGCGCTGTACTGGGCTAAAGACCATGGCCGCGATCGCGCCGTCAGCGTTGACTACATGCGCTCACGGCTCGAAGCTCTCTAGCGACCAGACGACTGGGGCCAAGGCTAGAGCCGCCGGGTAGATCTACGCATCTATACAATGCATCGACCGCTCAACGGCTTCATCAGAACTGGCCTTTAGTCGAGCTGATCGATCTGCGATCGCAGCGCCTCAAGCTCAGCATCTACTTCGCTTGACTCAGCGACTGGAATAGATGACTCGCCAGCGGGTAGCTGCCCCTGGTCAACGCTGCCGCCAGACAATTGAGCCTTCATAGCGGCTAGCTCCAGATCCACGTCGCCTCCGGCTTCTAGCTGAGCAAACTGGCTTTCTAAACTAGATCCGGCCAGTTCGGCCGCCGCCTGGGAGGTGGCCTCCATTTGCAGTACTTTTTCTTCCATGCGCTCAAAGGCGGCCATAGCACTGCTGGTATTCATACTGCTGGTCGTGTTTTGCAGCTGCTCGTTGGCCTTAGCGGCACTGGCCCGCGCCTTGAGCATGTCTTTTTTAGTCTTCGCCTCTGAGAGCTTGCTCTCCAGACCAATGAGATTGCGCTTGAGCTGCTCAACCGTAGTGCTTTGGGAGTCGAGCTGGCCCTTCAAGGCCATCGCCGTTTCGGCCTGGGTTTTCTTGCGCAGCAGCGCCTGCTTAGCCAGTTCTTCGTCGCCCTTCTGCAGCGCTAGCTGAGCTCGCTGCTGCCAGGTGTTGGCCTCGTTGTTGGCCCGCTCATACTGCTGCTGCACCCGCTTCTGGCTGGCGATCGCGCCCGCTACGGCCTGACGCATCTGCACCAGGTCTTCCTGCATATCGATAATTGCTTGATCCAGAATTTTCTCTGGGTTCTCGGCTGAACTCACCGCCGCATTTAGGTTAGAGCGAACGACTCGGCTAACGCGATCAAATAACCCCATGACGTGCTGTTT
>JBARVK010000355.1:0-3469 GCA_049646225.1 Nodosilinea sp. | reverse complement strand
GGTCTTCGTTGATGTGTATCTGGGTCGCTTCTAGCCCCTGACCGTTGATGTCGCGCGGGTTGAGCGTGCCCTCATAGGGTAAAAACCGGGCGTACTCGGGAGCCAGCGACATAAAATAGGTGGCGTTACCCAACCCCTGAGTCAGTCGAGCTGTGCGGGGATCATCGCCGTTGACTACTACCGCAGCGGTAGGGCATTGGGTAATGCCGTCGCGAATCAGCTTTTCGGTGCGATCGATTTCGCCGTAGGCGTCAAGCTGGTCGCGGTAGAGATTGGTAACGGCGATAATGCTGGGCTGAAGCAAGGCCGCGATTCGAGGTAGGGTCGCTTCTTCTACCTCTAGCACCGCATGGGTAAAATTGAGACGACCAAAGGCGTTGCTCTGCTTTAGTAGTTCTGACAAAATGCCCTGGCTCAGATTGGCGCCGGCCTTATTGCGCAGTACCCTAACCCCCGGCACCTGAGTAATCATGGCGCTCAGCATCGTCTGGCTGGTGGTTTTGCCATTGGTGCCGGTAATGGTCACCACCGTAGGAATTTGGCTGACCAGCGCTTCTAGCACAAAGGGAAAGTAGCGTCCCACCAGGTAGCCCGGCAGTGCGGTTCCCGATCCGCGTCCGGTTGCCCGCAGGGCCAGGGTGAGCAGTTTGGCAAAGGCAACAATAGGAATCAGCAGCAGTTGGTTCATAGCCAGGGACGGCAGGGGATGAGGGAAAGGGTAGCAGAGAGTGGGGGGGATGGGGGAGTGGGGGGAGTGGGGGGGATGGGGAAGGTGGGGAAGATTGAGGGAGAAGAAATGGCGGGTAAAGATGCGGGAGGTGGGGAAGGTGGAGGAGCAGGAGGGAGAAGAAATGGCGGGTCAAGATACGGTGCTGTGGATAATTGGGGGAACGGGGGAGGCGGTGCAGTTGGCGACGGCTCTGGCACTGGAGGGGGTACCGTGCCTAGTTACCGTGACGACCGCATCGGCGCGGCGAGCCTATCCTGAGGGCGCTTATTTAGACGTATGGGTGGGGCGGCTAGAGGTCAAGGAACTAGGGTCGTTTGTTCAGGCAAGGGGGGTGAGAGGCATAGTGGATGCGTCTCACCCGTTTGCGGTGGAAATTTCAAAGGGGGCGATCGCCGCTGCTCAAACCCTCAACATCCCTTACTGGCGCTACGAGCGTCCTACTTTAGATCACCCTGCTGCCCATGACTTAATTGATTACGTTCCAGGGCTAGAGGCGATTTTGACCCCCGAGGTTTTAAGTGGGGAACGGGTTTTGCTGACCCTCGGCTATCGCTGGCTGCATCATTTTGCGCCCTGGCAGACCCAGGCTACACTGTTTGCCCGCATTCTGCCTTCAGCGGTAGCCCTCCATGCAGCGATCCAGGCCGGCTTTACGACCGATCGTCTGATTGCCCTACGCCCTCCCATTGGTGCAGACCTGGAGAACGCGCTCTGGCAGCAGTGGCGCATCACTCGAGTAATTACTAAAGCCTCTGGTACACCCGGTGGTGAAGATACCAAACGGGCCGTGGCGAAGCAGTTGGGCATTCCTCTATCTATATTGAATCGGCCTCAGCTTGATTATCCAGAGCTTTGCCACAGCCAAGAAGAAATAGTTAGCCTCTGCCAAGCCTGGTGGTTGTCGCAGCCAAACTAGTCCTAGCCCTCCTGACCTTGACCGTTCCTCTCTAAAGCTACTGGCGCATTGGCGTAGCCAGTTTGGATTCCATCCTCACCTCTCCCACCTTCATCCCCTACTTCCCTTGTCAAAAAAAGCCAAAATCTTTTCTTCCTCTAGAGGTGGTTAACTCCTGTGAGTAATGCTATCGTTAGCCTTCAATTTGTGCGCTACTATGGGCTATCCCCTAGCGCTACAACTAGGAGTTGTCTTCGCAAAAATTGCTGTAAACCGCCAAAAGTAGGGATTTTTTACGCTCAGGATTAAATACCTGTACCAAATTTTCAGTTAGCCCCTATATTTAGTTGGTCGTTCCGTTCGCTAATTTTTAAGCAAGCGTTTTGCCTAGGTCGTCCATGACAGCTTTTCCCATGCCATCCGGGTCGTCACCCTCCTTTGAGAGCGTTAGCAGTAGCGCTTTGCCCGATACGCCACCAGTTTTTGCCCTAAAGGAACTGGTGGCTCGACTGCAGCGTGAGCAGTACAAAATTCAAGATTTGCTGAGTTCGCTGGGGTTTGCCCTCCGCAGCCTCAACAACTTAAATCAGTTTCTAGAGCTGATTCCCATGATTGCTAGTCGGGTAACGGATGCTAGCGGTGGGGCTCTGGTGCTGTTTCGCGCCGACGGGCAGGTGCGCTTAGAGCGACTGCACTGTCAGAGTGAAGACCAGTGCCAGGATGTGCGATCGGCCCTGGAGGCCGCCACGCGCCAGGTGACGGCTAGTTTTCAGGCGGCCCCTGAGAGCAGCATGATGTCGATGGCGCGCAATGCCATGCTGGCCCTCGATCGCCAGGTAAACCGCTACCTGGGCGACGATTTTCAGCTATTTGGTACCGCTATCATTGTGCAAAATGTGGAGCGGGGTCGGCTGTATGTGTTTAGCCGTGACCCTGACTACGCCTGGACCGAAACCCGCCAAAAGCTGGTGCGACTGGTGGCAGACCAGACTTCGGTTGCGATCGAAAACAACGAACTAACGGCGGCCCTGCGTAAAAAAGAGAGGTTAGATCGCGAGCTAGAAATTGGGGCTGAGATTCAGCTCCAGCTGCTGCCCCGCGAGTGCCCCGCCATTCAGGGTATGGATTTGGCGGCCCGCTGCAAAACGGCCCATCGGGTGGGGGGCGACTATTACGACTTCATTCCGACCACCTTTGATCAGCTGCGCCAGAGCGACTCCCAGCAGTCGGCAACCGCTCCCTGGAGCTTTGCCATTGGCGATGTGATGGGCAAAGGCGTACCTGCCGGTCTAATCATGACCATGATGCGGGGCATGCTGCGCACGGAGGTGCTCAACGGCCATTCGCCGGCTCGCATTTTGCAAGATTTGAACTTTGTCATGCACAGTGATTTAGAAAGCTCTAACCGCTTTGTGACGCTGTTTTATGCCGAGTACAACCCCAAAACTCGTCGTTTAGCCTATGGTAACGCCGCCCACAACCCACCGCTGCTGTGGCAGGCCTCTACCAACACGATTACTCGCCTAGATACTCCCGGTATGCTGCTGGGACTCGATATGAATACCCAGTACTGCGAGTCAGAGGTACAGCTACAGCCCGGCGATACGGTGGTGTTTTATACCGATGGGTTTACTGAGGCGGCTAACCCCCGAGGCGATCGCTTTGAGGAAGAGAATCTAGAGCGTGCTCTCCAGTGGGCCTGCCGCAACTGCACCTCGGCTGAGGCCATCTTAGACTACACCTTTGACCTGCTCGATCGCTTTATTGGCGGAGATCGCGGCAACGACGACGATATGACCCTGGTGGTTATGCGAGTGAAGCCCGAACTGCAGGCCCAGTTCAAC
>JBARVK010000354.1:0-3370 GCA_049646225.1 Nodosilinea sp. | reverse complement strand
GATGGTTCTGAGCCCCCTCCCCACTGATCAAGCCTCCCTTTAGAGTCTAGAGGGTTAAGCGGATGGCCCTTGCTGCCCTACCTGCTGACCCCTGAAGCTAGAGTTATAGTTTATGGTTGCCTTACGGTCTAGTAACAAACTTTACCGGAATTTTGTTAACGTCCCTGACATAATTCCAGAAACTAGAAAATTCACGCAGTAGTTTAAAGGTATCCCCGCAACATCCCAGTGTAAAGACTGACGCCGTTGGGCTGTCCAGAGGCTTTTAATAAAATCTGAGGACTGCTACTGCCATCGAAACCGTGCATCTTCCAGCTTCGTACTCTAACTGTTAGTGATCTAGTCAAAATTTCTCTCATCACAGTCAGTGGGGGCCAAACGTGTTGGCCTATCTGTAGATGGGGCAAGGGCGGTAAATCTGTGAAGACAAAAGCGACCTACAACAATCGAGCCATTACCGCCGACGAGCAGCGCCTGTATAGCCATCTATTGACCTGGGTGGCAGCAGAATCTCCTGATGCCATGCTAAATCGATTTCAGGCCCTGTTTTTAGATGGGGTTGGGTATCCCGATCGCGACGTCGTAGCCGCCCTCGATCGCCTGCTGAGCATCCAGGATATTGAAGACTACTTCCGCTTTATCCTCAATCGCTGCTGTCACATCTTGATCAATCGCTGGCAGACCAATACTCAGCTACAGCCCGCTATTCCGATTCTGGTCGATCTGCTCGAAATGGCTCCCAATAGCCGAATTTCAGAGCTATCGCGATCGCGGTCAGTGCGTCGCCTGCGCCAGGTTACCGAGGGCTTTCGCGAGACTGAACAATATTTGGCTCTGAAGCGTTTGGCCTGCATCATCAAGGCTCGCCACTCGGCGCTGCCCCGCTACCGTCAGGCCGAAGCTGTGCCACTGGGGTCGCTCATCAATCGGTATCCCTACCTCTATGAGCACTGCTTAGTCACCGAAGACAGCGACCTGCAGCATCAGCAGTACGTGCGCCATATGCAGGTTGAGGCTCAGCGCAAGTTTGAGATCGACCTGAGCCACTATGTCACCTATCGCATGCGTCAGGGGCGGCTTCATCGCCAGGGACAGACAGATACTCTCGACCGGCTGCGGGTCGTGCACAACCCTACCCTGCTCAACGATCAGGACCTGGTGCTGTCGCTCAAGCAATTTGCGCGGCGTCGCGATCACGGTCAGAGCTACCGCGATGGAGCCCAGCGCTTTTTGCTGACCCATGACCAGGGAGCTTCATTTCGAGAATTTAAAGAAGACTTGTTCGACTACATCATGGCCGATGTGAATGCCGACTACAGCCAGCGGCAGTTCAAGTCGATGCTACAAGACCACCTTTTATCCACCTTTACCGACAGTGACCGCAGGCCTGTTGATGATTTTCTCAGGGTACGCACCTGCAGCAATCTGTTCAACTTTTTAGTCGTAGATCCGTCAGCGGGTCGTCAGCACTACGTGTTCCTTGACCTGATTAACAATCTGGGGCCGGTGCAGACGACTGGGCTACTGCTGCGAATACTACTGATTTGCCAAAAGGTCAGGCCTTTTCTGGATCGGCGCTTCTCGATTTTGTTTAACCATTACGAAACCGCTTCGAGCGAAACGGTGGCCTGGTTGATCAACATGTTCGAAAATATCAATATTGCTCTCAGCCTTAACTTCGGCAGCGTCGACCTCTCCCACGCCAACTCTCGCTAGTTGGGTGCGGGTGGTAGAGTCTTACCACGCATAGCTTTCTGTCGCTTCGCCTATGTACGACCTTGTTTTGGCTGCCCTGGAAACTCAGCAGCTGGCCCGGGCTGCTCAGCTAATCAAGCAGTGGCAGCAAAAGACTCCCCAAGACCCGTGGTTAAAACTGGCTATGGGGCACTACTGGGAAGCTAGGGATGAGTTGGAAAAGGCCCAGGTGACCTACAGCCGGGTGTTGCAAAGCAGCCCCAATACAAAGGTGCTGGTCCATGCTCGGGAGGGGGTACAGCGAGTACGCGATCGCCTAGCCCAGCGTCGAGAGCACGATCTCAGTATGGCTAAGCAGCCAATGGGAGCGACGGAGGCGGCGGTGCTGGTGCTTGAGCCGGTAGCAGGCGATCGCCGCGAGCCATCGGCCCAGGGTTTAGCCCGAGTCATGCAAATTGATGCCTACACGGCTCGCACCCGGCTGCCCAGCAAGCATTGGCGGCTGTTGCGCGTAGGGCCAGCCGGAGAACTGCAGTACTTTTGCGAACGGTTGCAGGCGGAGGGCACCCCGGCCTGCTGGGCCACAGCCGCCGCCGTGAAGGAACTGGCAACCTTTCGGGTACAGGCTGTGCAGTCGATCGAGCCGCAGCTAAGGGTCATCTGCCAAAATGACGCCGGTCAGCAAGGCACAATTCAGCTGGACTGGAGGGATATCACGCAGTGGGTGGTCGGGCAGCTGCCCATTTACGAGTCAGTTGTCGATCGCGATGCTCGGGGCCGACTGAAGCGCAAAGATGCCACCCAAGACTACGGCGAGGTGATCGACTGGCACCTGCATGGACGAGGGTGCATATTGCGGTTTTGCGATCGCACCTACAAATACCGTGCCGCCGTGCCGCTGCCCCCGGGGGCGGCATTTCCCTCGCCGCTGATTGCCGCCACGGCCTGGAAAGCGATGAAAACCTACTTCGCAGACCGCATTGACCCAGGGCCGATTACCGATTTTAGCGGCTTCGGTGAAAGCGCCCTCGACTTCATTGATCTGCTGCCTCCCTTTAAGGCCCATGTCGACCTGGCGCGATCGCTACCTTCCGCCTGGGACAGTGCCTTTCACCTCTACAGCAGTCTGCGGTTTCTGGCGGCAGCTCCCTAAATCGGGGGCCAAAACTAAAGCCAGAGCTACCAACGGTAACTCTGGCTGACGCGGATAAGGAGTGGCTCAGCTTAGATTAAGGCCTAGCGCGCTTTCACTTGCTTAGCCATATCCATAAAGGGAGACAGGCTAGGACCGGGACGGCGGCGGCGGGGCAGAGCGGTCCCAACGCTGGTTAGGTAGGTAGACGCGAAGCCGGTGGGTACGGGCTCAGCAGAGGGTGCAGCGGGGGCCGGAGCTTTGGTCTCCTGTTTCGCAGGGGGAGTAGTCTCTTTTTTATTAGGAGTGGTTTGAGCGGCTGCTTTGACGGGAGCTTTATCCGCTGCTGCGGGTTCGGTCTTAGCGGCCGGAGCGGGGGCGCTAGGGGCGATCGCAGACTGGCTGCTATTGGCCTCGTCTAGCTCCATGAAAAATTCAGACTTTTTGCCCAGGCCCACCAAACCGCCGATGGTTTTGAAGATGCCGCCAATGAGCCCAAAGATAGCCCCAAAAATAGACTTAATTAAACCCATAGGTATGTCC
>JBARVK010000353.1:0-4218 GCA_049646225.1 Nodosilinea sp. | reverse complement strand
TGTCAAGGGTTAAAGCCTTAATCTGACTGTTGTGCGTGATTTCAAAGCTTTGTGGGGTCTAACTCCTGGGTGTTTCCTGCGTGATACTCAGCCATTGCTTCTGCGGCTAACTCAGCTAATAAATTTTGAGATCCAGAAAACGATGTATCCCAGCGGCTTTCGTCTTCGAGTTCTTCTAGAATCAAAGTGGCGATCGCATTTTGCTCATCTACCGATAGCGCTTTGACGCGGGCAATGGCTTGATCAGGTAGTTCAGTCATCGTGGTGCCGCTCCTCTGACAGAGACTCCCCAATTATCGTCCCAGTCTGCAATGGTCTGCCATCTCGCCCGCATTGATATTTTCCCGGTCAAGTCGCTGGATGGGGTTTCAGTAGCCCAGGCGACGGTGCTGGGGAGCGGGGCGCTGAGGGGCGATCGCACCTACGCCCTGTTCGACAGCCAGGGCCAGTTCATCAACGCCAAACGCACCGCTGCGATCCAGCGCCTGCGCGCCACTTTCTCGGCAGATAGCCAGTCCATCACCCTTGCCGTCGATGGTCAAGAACCCGTCGCCAGTTTTGACGTCCAACAGCAGCGCCCAGCCCTAGAAGCCTGGCTTAGCGACTACTTTCAGCAGCCCGTCACCCTCCAGGCCAACCACGACCTCGGCTTTCCTGACGACACCAATGCCGCTGGGCCAACGCTAATCAGCACCGCCACCCTACAGGCCGTTGCCGATTGGCACGGCCTTGCCCTCGCCGAAACCCGCCGCCGCTTTCGCACCAACCTTGAGATCGATGGCGTCCCCCCCTTCTGGGAAGACCAGCTGTTTAGCGCAGACGGTAGCTCTGTGCAATTTGCCATTGGCGATGTGGAGTTGATGGGCATCAACCCCTGCCAGCGCTGCATTGTGCCCACCCGCGACACCCTCACCGGAGCCGCCACCGACCGCTTTCAAAAAACCTTTGCCCAGCAGCGTGCCGCCACCCTGCCAAGCTGGGCACCCCCCCAACGGTTCAACCACTTCTACAAGCTGGCGGTCAATACCAACATCGCTGGTCAGGGGGGCAAACGCCTCAGGCTCGGCGATAGTGTTAGCCTGCTCTAACACAGGTATAGAACCCTGCCCATGAGCGATCGCCCTCCCGATCACCTACAAGCCGAGACCGATGCGAAGCGCGACATGCCGCCCACAGTCTAATCCGTCCGTCGGGTCCAGGGCGGCGGAACGCCCCTGGTCGAGGGGGTCTGGGGACAATCGAAATGTCCCCAGCGGCAGATCTGGCTGCGAACCCAAACTCCTTGCTGCAAGGTACAGGCTATGACATACAGCCATCCAGATCTTCAGACTCCTACTTCCGCCTACATCCACATTCCCTTCTGCCGTCGCCGCTGCTTCTACTGCGACTTCCCCATCTCTGTACTGGGCAACCAGCGGCGGGGCGAGACCTCAGGCACCGTCGAGAGCTATGTAGACGTGCTCTGTGCAGAAATCGCAGCCACGCTGAAACTGAACGAGCAGCCGCTGCAAACCGTATTTTTTGGCGGCGGTACCCCCTCGTTGCTCGCCGTTGCCCAGCTCGAGCAAATCCTCACCCAGCTCGATCGCCGCTTCGGCATTGCCCCCACAGCCGAAATTTCAATGGAAATGGATCCGGGCACTTTCGAACTGGATCACTTGCAGGGGTACCTAGCCACCGGCATCAACCGCATCAGCCTGGGCGTGCAGGCACTAGACGATGCCCTGCTGGAAAGCTGCGGGCGCTACCACCGCGTCACCGACGTGTTGCGTTCCGTCGATTGGCTGCACCAGGTCGACATGCCCAACTGGAGCTTGGACTTGATTTCGGGACTCCCCCACCAAACCCTGGCCGACTGGGAAACCGGGCTGCACAAAGCCGTAGCGCTGCACCCCCACCACCTGTCAGTCTATGACCTGACCGTAGAACCCCAAACCGTGTTTGCCAGACGCTATCAGCCCGGCGATGCGCCTCTGCCCACGGACGAGCAAACGGCGACCATGTACCGACTCGCCCAAAAAAATCTCACCGCCCATGGCTATGAGCACTACGAAGTCTCGAACTACGCTCAGCCAGGGCACCAATGTCAGCACAACATGACCTACTGGCGCAACCAACCCTACTACGGCTTTGGCCTGGGGGCGACCAGCTACACCCAGCACCAGCGCGTCAGCCGTCCCCGCACGTTGGCGACCTATGGCGAGTGGGTCAAAGACTTTCAGGCTGCTGGAGGAAGCCACCGCGAGCCGCCGACACCCCCAATGGAGCAGCTGCTCGATCGGCTGATGGTAGGGCTGCGGCTAAAGCAGGGGATTAGCGGGGATGAGGTGCGATCGCTCTGCTCTCCCGCCACCTGGGCAACGCTCCATCAAACCCTAAAACCCCACATTGAGCAGGGATTTGTCATCGCCGAAGGCAACACCTGGGATGATCTCCACTGTTTGCGCCTCAGCGATCCCGAAGGTTTTCTGTTTTCTAATGTGGTGCTGTCTGATTGTTTTCGGGCGTTAGAGGATTTGGGCGATTGCTGAGTTTCGCGCAATGGTGCATCGCTTCGCGGACGCACCCTACACCCCCTCATCTTCCCCATCTCCCTCATCTTCCCCATCAACTCGCCACTCTCACCCAAAAGTACTCCCCACACTAATGCCCTGCTCCGTCTTTGCAGTAAAGTAGATCCCTGTGACATTTTTATGGCTGACCCATGCCCAAGGTTCTCGTTTCCGACCCCATCGATCAGGCGGGTCTCGACATTCTCTCCCAGGTTGCTCAGGTTGACGTCAACACCAGCCTGTCGCCCGAGGAACTCGTGGCCGCCATTGGCGAATACGATGCGCTGATGATTCGCTCTGGCACCAAAGTGACCAAAGCGGTGATCGAGGCGGGCAACAGCCTCAAAATCATTGGTCGAGCCGGTGTCGGCGTTGACAACGTCGATGTGCCCGAAGCCACCCGACGCGGCATTGTGGTGGTTAACTCCCCTGAGGGCAATACGATCGCAGCGGCAGAGCACGCCCTGGCCATGATGATGGCGATGTCGCGCTACATTCCCAGCGCCGATCGCTCCGTGAAGGCGGGTGAATGGAAACGCAAGGACTTCACCGGCGTCGAAATTTATAAAAAAACCCTGGGTGTGGTGGGGCTGGGTAAAATTGGCTCCCACGTGGCCACGGTGGCCCGAGCCATGGGCATGAAGCTGCTGGCCTACGACCCCTTTATCTCCGCCGATCGCGCCGAGCAGCTGGGCTGCCGCCTGGTCGATCTAGACCTGCTCTTTCGCGAAGCCGACTACATCACTCTGCACCTGCCCAAAACCCCCGAAACCACGCACCTGGTAGACGAGGCAACCCTGGCGATGATGAAGCCCACGGCCCGCATCATCAACTGCGCCCGCGGCGGCATCATCGACGAGGCGGCCCTGGCTAAGGCCCTGCGCGAGGGCACCATCGGCGGTGCGGCCCTGGATGTGTACGAGTCTGAACCCCTGGGCGAATCGGAACTGCGAGAGCTGGGCAAGGAGATCATTCTTACCCCCCACCTGGGTGCCTCGACCGAAGAGGCCCAGGTGAATGTAGCCATTGACGTGGCAGAGCAAATTCGTGACGTGCTGCTGGGTCTACCGGCCCGTTCAGCGGTGAATATCCCTGGCCTGCGCCCCGAGGTGATGCAAAAGCTGCGCCCCTACCTGCAACTGGCCGAAACCCTGGGCAATCTGGTGGGGCAGCTGGCCGGGGGCCGGGTGGAAGAACTCACCGTGCGACTCCAGGGCGACATCGCCGGGGGCGATACTCAGCCGATCATGGTGGCGGCGCTGAAGGGGTTGCTCTCCCATGCTTTGCAGGAGCGGGTCAACTACGTCAACGCCTCCATTGAAGCCAAAGAGCGCGGCATCCACGTGATCGAAACTCGCGATGCCGACATTCGTGACTACACAGGCTCCCTGAATCTCTCGGCCAAAGGCAATCTGGGCGAACACTCGGTGACTGGGGTGCTGCTGGGGGGCAGCGAAATTCGCGTTACCGACATCGATGAGTTCCCTATCAACGTGCCGCCCACCCAGCACATGCTGTTTACTCTGCACCGCGATATGCCGGGCATTATCGGCAAGATTGGCTCGCTGCTGGGCAGCTTTAACGTCAACATCGCTAGCATGCAGGTGGGCCGCAAAATTGTGCGCGGCGACGCGGTGATGGCCCTCAGCCTTGACGACCCTCTGCC
>JBARVK010000352.1:0-2543 GCA_049646225.1 Nodosilinea sp. | reverse complement strand
CCGATACAGTGTGCTTGGCGTCTCTATAGCCAAGTAACGCCTAATTTCAACGTTTCGTTTTTTCGTTTTGCTGAGAAGTGTTGTACACCATTACCTTGCTGCCACTTCAGCACTTGCCCCCGTGACTGGGTTAAGGGGGAGTTAAGCCGCCGGCAAACCTAACGGTTGCAATGGGTAGGCGTATCTGGCTTAAACGAGCCAGCCGTAGCCCTTTCAACAATGGTTGATAGATGTTGGTGTAGAAGTATGAGGTGTTAAAAGCTGGAGCAAACATATATCAACTTCATACACGCTTTGTGCAGTCACTAGAGTCCCGGCTCAGGGTCTAGCTTCGATTTCCCTTAGTCTACTGCTAAACTTTTACAGCGACAACAAAGACGGACTTAAGAAGGGGTAAGCCTTAGTTAGTTGGCGTGAGTGGTTGCAGGCCACAGGTAATGTCTTTGTATAAAGACCAGAGAGGGGTTAGGTTGGTGACTGTTTCGTGCCAAGGGAACGCTGCCTGGGGGCAGTGCCGCCGATGGCTGGGCGCGGGCTTGGTCTTGCCCAGGTTTTAACTCAGGCAAGCGATCGCTGGTGCTCAATCTGCTGTAGTGCGTAAAGCGGCTAGAGCTCCTGTGCTTAAGGCTTTGTGAAGCCCCAGAAGAAATACCTAAAAAGCAATGAACTTTCTAGCTAGGCCCTGATATTCATCGGTGGCCTATGCCACCATCGGAACTATCGCAGGGAGCGCAAACGCGATCGTAGCTATTGTCTACGGTCGTCTTCACATCTATCTGAGATCTGCCACTAGGGGCTGACCAAACCTACTCGGCATCTGTAGAGCTTGAGAGACATGACTTGCACGGCTCGCCTAAGGGCTTACCAGTCGTCAGGGGCCTAGATCTTTGACGATAGCTAGGACCGAGCTAACGGGAATCTTTTGGACAGCGAACCTGTCTGCCTGTGCGTCCCAAGATTACAAATAGATGCCCCAATCAACGGCTAAGGCTGGCTAGAGCTGAGAGCCGCAGCAGTCCCTGGCGTCACTAGTCGAGAATCGTCACGTTGATTCAGATGGGTTCAAAGACACCGTCCGGTAGAGGGTTCTCTCGACGGCTGCTTTTTGATGCCAAGACTACTGTAAACCATTATCGAAAACTGTAGGTTGATATGACCGTAGCTAAAAACCGTACTAAACAAACATCCGCACCTGGGCAGCACCAAGACGCGTCTGCTCAAGCGATCGCTCCAAATTCCCCTATAGATAAACTAGATGTTTCCCTTGATAGCCCACCCCTGAAGCGCGTGACCAATAACATTAAACCCCTGCTAGAAAGGATTTATTCTCCAGAAACAGCCGAGCGGCTGACCACTGAGATCTTTGCCCTGATCAAAGACACGCTGTGCCCCTCCGGCCGCGAAGATCTTAAGAAGTGGAGCCACAACAATGTTTTGCTGATTACCTATGGCGACACCATTGTCGACGGCAAGCGAGCGCCGCTATCGGTACTGGCCGAATTCCTTGAAACCTATCTGTATGACACGGTCACAGGAGTCCACGTTCTACCCTTTTTCCCTTACAGCTCCGACGATGGCTTCGCCATTATCGACTATCTCAAGGTCAATCCTGAACTGGGCAGTTGGGACGATATCAAACGCATTGCGACCAACTTCAACCTGATGGCCGATCTGGTCATTAACCACATTTCTAGCCAGCACGAGTGGTTTGAGCAGTTTAAGCAAGATCAGCTACCCGGACGTGACTACTTCATTACAGCCGACCCTAGCGAAGATCTTTCGCAGGTGGTGCGGCCTCGGAGTTTGCCGCTGCTCACTCCGGTGGAGACAGCTCAGGGCGAAAAGCACGTTTGGACAACCTTTAGTGCCGATCAGGTCGATGTCAACTTTGAAAACCCCGACGTGCTGATCGAGTATGTCAAGATTATTCTCTCCTACGTGGAAGCAGGGGCGCGCTACATTCGCCTCGATGCTGTGGGCTTTTTGTGGAAAAAGCAGGGCACCAACTGTATTCATTTGCCCGAAACCCACGCCATGGTGCGTTTGTTTCGCGAAATTTTGCAGCTCATTGACCCTGGCATTGCGCTGATTACCGAAACCAATGTGCCCAATCGCGAGAACCTGAGCTACTTCGGCAATCGCAACGAAGCCCACATGATTTACAACTTCAGCCTGCCGCCGCTGCTGCTGAATGCCCTCATGCAGGGCCGATCAGACCACCTCAAGACCTGGATGATGAGCATGCCCCCAGCCCCGATTGGCTGCGCCTACTTTAACTTTACGGCTTCCCACGACGGCATTGGCATGCGCCCCGCCGAAGGGCTGCTGGCTGCCGATGAGTACGAGCAGCTGATTGGCACAATGCGCAATTTTGGCGGCAGAATTAGCATGCGCAGTCGCCCCGACGGCACCGAGTCGCCCTACGAAATTAATATCTCGCTGTTCGATGCGCTCAAGGGAACCGTTCAAGGAGAAGACCAGTGGCAGGTGGATCGCTTTCTCTGCTCCCAAACGATCATGATGGCGCTGGAGGGCATTCCTGC
>JBARVK010000351.1:0-5991 GCA_049646225.1 Nodosilinea sp. | reverse complement strand
GCTGTACCCAGTACAACGTGGCCGTCGCCCCGCAGCACAACAGGGTGGTGCTCACAAACAGGCGATGGCGCAGGGCCCCTAGGTCGGCGATCGCGCCCAGCAATGGCGACAGCAGCCCTGATGTGATTAACGCCAGCGAGGTGAATAAGGCCCAGTAAGCGTCGCATCGATCGGCGCCCCCGCAAACTGCCTGACGGTAATACACCGCAAAGGCAATTGAGGGAATCAGCAGCACATAGCTAGAGCTAGCAATGTCATAGAGGATCCAGGCCAGGACCGATCGCTTGGGTCGATGAAACAGTCGTCTAATGCTTACCACAACACCCTGCCTAAATAGAATTACCCGACCCTGGATACAGGCCGATTTTATGCCGGTGACTGCAATTATGCCTTCAAAGCCAACTGGTGCCGTGCTACTCATTCAGGGAAGACCCTACCCATGTCTCAATTTTCTACTTGGATAGAGCTGTTACGCTATCGAGCCCAGACCCAGCCCGACCGGCTGGCCTACCGCTTTTTGCAGGATGGCGACGACGAAACCGCCCGACTTTCCTACGAACAACTTGACCAGCAGGCCCAGGCGATCGCCGCTCAGCTACAGTCCCTTGACCTGGCCGGAGAGCGAGCCCTACTGCTCTACCCCTCTGGACTAGACTTTATCGCAGCCTTCTTTGGCTGCCTCTACGCCAATGTGGTTGCGATCCCGGCCTATCCCCCCCGGCCCAACCAGAAGATGATACGACTGGGGGCAATTGTCGCCGATGCCGAGGCCAAGCTGGTGCTGACCACCTCGGCCTTAGCCTCGGGGATCGAAAGCCGCTTGGCTCAGACCCCAGATATAGCTGCCCTCACCTGTTTGGCGACCGATCGCGTTGCTGAGGCGCGATCGCATACCTGGCAGGCCCCCGATATCTCTGGCGACACCCTGGCGTTTTTGCAGTACACCTCTGGCTCTACGGGCACCCCAAAAGGCGTCATGGTCAGCCACCACAACCTGCTCCACAATTGCCAGGTGATGCAGCAGGCGTTTGCCCTTACCCCCGACAGCGTGATGGTGTCGTGGCTGCCCAGCTTTCACGACATGGGGCTGATTTTCGGCATCCTGGAACCCGTCTACGCCGGGGCGATGGGTATTTTGATGCCGCCCACAGCCTTTGTGCAACACCCCGTACGCTGGTTGCAGACTCTGTCGCGCTACCGGGGCACCCACTCGGGGGGGCCAAACTTTGCCTACGAGCTGTGCCTCAGCAAGATCAAGCCAGATGTGAGGGGCCTCGATCTCAGCTCCTGGCGCTATGCCTACAACGGCGCAGAACCCGTTCGTCGCCAGACCCTGGAGGGCTTTGCCAACCTGTGTAAGCCCTGGGGGTTTAGCCCCAGCGCCCTGTACCCCTGCTACGGTATGGCCGAAGCCACGCTGATGATTTCGGGCGGTACCGGCGAAGCCGAACCGATTTACCACGGCGTTGATGCCGGTGCCCTGGCCCAGGATCGGGTGGTCGATGCCGAGACTAACCCCCGTTACCTGGTGGGCTGCGGTCAGGGCTGGCTCGATACCAAAATTGCTGTGGTTGACCCTACCGAGTTGACTCTCTGCGATCCCGACCAGGTGGGGGAAATTTGGGTATCGGGGCGCAGTGTGGCCCAGGGGTACTGGCAGCGCCCGACCGCGACCGCAGAAACCTTCGCGGCCCGGCTACCCAGCGGGGAGGGGCCATTTTTACGCACTGGCGATCTGGGCTATCTACACAATGGGGAGCTGTTTGTGACCGGGCGACTGAAGGATGTGGTGATTGTGCGGGGCCGCAACCACTATCCCCAGGATATTGAGCTAACGATGCAGCAGAGCCATCCGGCGCTGAAGGTTGACTGTGGGGCCGCCTTTACCATAGACGACAGCGGTGAAGAGCGACTGGTGGTGGTGCAGGAGGTGCACCGTCAGGCGCTCCGCCAGCTCGATGTGGACTCGATCGCCGCTGCCATCCGCCGCGCCGTGGCCGAAGAGCATGAGCTAGAGGTCGCCGCGATCGCCTTGGTCAAACCCGCCAGCATTTCCAAAACCTCTAGCGGCAAGATTCAGCGCCGGGCCTGTAAAACCGGGTTTTTAACCGAAACCCTCAGGGTGGTGGGCCTGTGGCAGGCTGCGATAGCCCAGCGCGATCGGCCTGCACCCACTGTGCTCCAGGCCGTAGCGATCCCCGAACCGACCAACCCAACCCACGCCCCGGCTCAAACCGCTGCCCAGACCGCTACCGCCGCTGTGATTCAGGCCTGGCTGGTGGCCCAGCTGTCAGCCAGGCTGAGCCTCGACCCGTCAGCGATCGATCCCCATCAATCCCTAGCCCAGTATGGTCTCGATTCCCTGGCGATGGTCACCCTGGCGGGGGAACTGGAGGAATGGCTGGGCCATACATTGCCGAATACCGTAGGCTATGACCATCCCAGCCTGGCTGCTCTGGCCCAGCATTTAGCCAAAACATCAGATTCGGATCTCCCGTCCTGTCTGGTTCCCCTCCAGCCCCAGGGTGCCAAACCGCCCTTCTTTTGCGTTCATCCACTGGCGGGGGTGGCTTTTCCCTACTATCCGCTGATGCGCTCGATGGGGGTAGAACGCCCCTTCTACGCCCTGCAAGCCATTGGTATTGAGGCCGCAGAGCAACCGCTGACCACCATTGAGGCCATGGCGACCCGCTATATTGAGGCCCTGCGTCGGGTTCAGCCCCAGGGGCCGTACCACGTAGGCGGTTGGTCCTTTGGGGCCTATGTTGCCCTAGAAATCGCGACCCAGCTGCAACAGCAGGGGCAGTCCGTGGCCAAAGTCATCCTGCTGGATACGCCCCCTCTTGCCGCCAACAAATTATCAAATTTGATCGATTTACTGACATTTTTCTTAACATCGTCAGCGCCCCATATTTGGCCCTACATCTACGATTATATTCAGCTACAGCTATCGGCCAATCAGTTACCCACCGACAGAAATTTTTGGGACCTGGTCCGTCTTCTCAACCCAGAAACCATCGTTAACCTATGGGAGCGAGAATCAAGATTAATGACGCTGCGTCAACCCGCCGTGCAGCGCGTGATAGGGGTAATAAAAGCGAACAGTGAGGCCCTGATTCAGTATCAGCCTAAACCCTACGCTGGCCAAATCACCTTGTTAAACGGAGAGCCGTTATTTGGCATGAATACCCAGAACGCGATCGCGGGATGGCTAAATCTAGCTCAAGGGGGCGCGGAGGTGTATCAGATACCGGGCCATCATTTTTCCATCCTTCGCCATCCTCACGTGGAGGTTTTAGCTGAGCGGCTGAACGCCTGCCTTGACAGCGCCTGAGGTATCTAAACCAGATCTGATCCCACGTTTAATCGCTTGTAATCACGACAAAGGTTTTCCATGATGAATTCGACCGTTATTCCTCCCAAAATGCAGCGTGGGTTTAGTTTCGATGAGGCGTTGCTCAATGCCGAATTTTGTAAGCAGGTCTACCAAATTTTTCAGCAGGACGATGGATCGGTTGACGATACGGAGATTCAAGAGATCTACAACGCCGTCCATGGTCGCCAGGGCTGGAAGTTTGCCCACAGCATTCGCAACGATGACACCAACGTGCGAGGGCTGATTCTAAAACGACAGAATGCCGACCAATATGCCGTGGTATTCCGGGGATCAATTCTCACCGATCGCGGCAGTGTTGAGCTGACTGATATTGCCACAGATATGCAGTGGGATCTGGTCAAATACGGCACGATGGCCGATCCCAAAATCAAGGTGGTTCAGGGATTATTCGACGCTTTTGAGTCGGTAGCCGATGAGATCACGCTGTTCTTCAAAACCCTAACTAGTCAGCTCAAACCAAAAGATTTTCAGGGTTTAGCCCTGCTCCCTCCCGAGCGTAAACTAGCCTGCGCTACCGCCATGGCCGATGCCGGCACCCTGCGGTTGGGGTCTGGGTTTGAGCGCCAGGTAAAAAGCATGATTACCGAAGCGCTGTTTGACGGGGAAATCGGCAACAACGACGAGCTAGAGGAGATCATTGCCGTCGAAAAAGAGGCCCTGCTCGGGCTGGAGGCGATCGCGGCTCCCCTAGAAATCTACGTCACCGGTCACAGCCTGGGAGGAGGGTTAGCCCACCTCTGCGCGATCGCCCTCAAGCGCTGCCTCAAAGACGGCACCATCACGCCTAAGATCTACTCGATCGCAGCTCCCAAGGTGGGAAATGCCGCCTTTGCCCAGTACTACCATCAGCAAATCGGCGAGGGCATGAGCTATCGAGTCGAAAACTGGCTAGACCCGGTACCCAACCTGCCCCTGCCGGTGCCCTTTCCGCTGAGTTTGTTTGCCTCCAACGGCCTCAGAATCGGCAGCTTTTACCTCGGCGACAGCGTGGCAGTGGGAGAATCTCATGGGGTGATGGGCCTCGGTGCTCAGAGCGTTTCGGTTGATTTTGGCGGCGCTTTGGAGTTTTTGGGAGGTATTCCGTTTCCCCACAGCTTTGATACCTACATTCAGCTGCTTCAGGAAGATCAGCAGCGGATGCAGGGGTTCTGGCGGCCTATTCAAGATATTTTAGGCACGTTTATTAAGGGATTACTTCAAGATCACAGTGCCGAACTTCAAAAGATGATGCAGGACGAAATTCAGCCTTTGAAGCAAGAGCTGGATGAGCTCAAACAGGAGATCGAAGCCCTGCATCAGGCCGATCCGAATGGTGTGTCTAGCAACAATACTCAACCCATAGCCGCTGAAAACCACAGCTAGGCCAGGTGAGTTTTGGGGCAAGAGAATATTTGAAAAGTCCTATTTCTCGTAGCAAAAGGGGGCAGGGGGAATCTGCCAGTAACTAAAGCTACAGCGACTCACTCTTTAAACGCCCTCTGAGGTTTGGTGCGATCGCGGTTCGTGATTATTTTTTGAAGCATTAGCCTACGCCTATAGAAGCGGGTAAATTAATTGGCCTGTATGGCCTGAGCAGCATTGCCAGCGTTGTGATCTACGTTCTGACAATAGTGAGTTCTGAGGTTACTTGGTGAGCAAAACAAAGATCCGCACTGCGATTTCACTTTTCCCCGATGGGAGGCGCAATCTTAATTATTTTTTAATTTGGATCATTCAATAAACTGAGCGGTATAGCGCCTATATTTCTATGAAATTAGGATATAAATATCTACACTTGAATAGAGACGAATTGCGATATTTTGATGTTCCCGACAGGATAAACTGGTAAAATCTTAAAAATCACTCAAGGATCTTGAATTCAAAAGAGCTTAGTGTCTGCGATTTTGATATCAATTTTCCGGTCATTTATGATGTTTTAACGGGTGGACTAAGCTCAGGCTGTTGGCTGTTGAGGTGCATCCCAAATTTGCAAACTTGTAGATTTGATGGACAGTTGGCCCGTCATGTCCGTGCAAACGGGCATCTAATCGAGAGCCGTTGCTACTAGGTGGATTCCCGCCTTCGCGGGAATGACAGGCGCAATTCTTTTCTCAAATCAATAACGCAGCACATTTACAAAACTGGGATGTACCCCTCAACTTAAGCCAGTGTACCCTGCTCAGTCTTCGTACCAGGCGGTAGAAATAAGCTAGCTTTAGTGAGGGCTCTAAGGGGGCGGATTTTGGGGATAAAGAACTGTTGACCCACGGATACCGCAAGGGAGCAACTCACATACCTTGCCAAGCAAATTTCACCCGTCATGCATCTTATTAAGAGACCAACGAGAGCCCCATACCGTACCTTATCTCACCTAGAGATTCGAATTCAGAAACCTGCTGCGCAGGGAGATTAGAAATACTTTACTAATCGTATAAGCTTATACATTCCCTTCGAGATGATGGATGTATACAGGATACATGGGCTTTAATTTCTCACCAGTCAACCTTTTTTAAGGCCCTACTGTAGCTCCTTCATTGCGCAAGGTATTGGCCCCACATCCTGAAGAAATTTTCAGGGTCTTTTTCATGAAATTTGTATACAAATTTCATGAAAAA
>JBARVK010000350.1:0-3906 GCA_049646225.1 Nodosilinea sp. | reverse complement strand
GCGCTGGGTGATGTTGCGCAGCGACCAGAGAATAGTGGCGGACTGACCGCGGCTGTCCTGGATGTAGGTATTCGTAATGGCCAGGGTAATCGGTGCCGCTTGACGAGCGGTCAGGGTGATTTCCCAGGGCTGAGGGTCGGGGGAGGGCAGCAACCGCTGCTGTAGCTGAGGGCGATCGCGCTGGTCGATCAGGACAACCAAAGGCTTGCCGACCAGGTTCGGTTGGGGAACGGCCAATAACTGCGACGCGGCCCGATTAGCGTGGTAGATTTTGCCCTGCTGATCGGTCACTAGATACCCGTCGGGGGCCAGGTCAAACAGCGTTTGGTAGCGCTGCCGCTCGGCATCTAACTCAAATTGACTGGCAGATAGGGCCTGATTTTGCCGATTGAGTTCGTCGTCGGCTGTGTGCAGCTCTTCTAAAACAAAATAAAGTTCCTTGAGGGCCGCCTCTAATAGCTCTGGTTCTGTGGGGCGATCGGTGGCGCGATCGCGCAGGGCCAGGGCTCGTCGATAAACGGCTTCGATTTGTTGAGAGAGGCTCATGACCAGTGCTCTCCTTGGCACAAAACCAAGGTCAGATTTGTTACGGGATGGATAACTGATGTGCCTGGGTTGGGTTGCCGTTATGCGGTACAGGGTTCGACGAAGAATTTGTCAACACTTGTCTCTAGGATTGCAGACATCTTGACGAATTCCTACTAATCAATAAATATTCATGTCGGTCTTATAAAAGATGTTGCCCTGATCAGCTCTGTCTGCTATGCCCCGCAGGAATGGATAGT
The DNA here is from genome assembly GCA_049646225.1 of Nodosilinea sp. GTDB lineage: Bacteria > Cyanobacteriota > Cyanobacteriia > Phormidesmidales > Phormidesmidaceae > Nodosilinea. Next base: position 3,121 of record JBARVK010000350.1, on the reverse strand, counting down.
CTCGGTGAGAGTCAGCTTAACAGCTCTAGCTATGGGTTTGTGTCTGGCGCTGGGGCTAGCCCGCGATCGCTGTGGTCTTCAATGGCCAGCAAAATCAGGCTTTCGCCACTGGCTTGCATCATTTTGCGAGCATTGAGCTGCATACATTTGCGCCCAATGTTTTCAAAGTCATGGATGACTTCAAAATCTTCGATCTGCTGATTTTGGGGCAGCAGATCGTGGAGCAGCGATCGCAGCTGAGGAATATCCCACTGGCCGTTACCCAACTCAAAAATCGAGCGCTGCTCGGTCTTCTCGGGGTTGACCTGAAAGAGCTGGTAAAACTGGCGGTTAGCGGTGACCACTCGCAAATCGGCGGTCAAGACCACCAGGGCTTCGCGCACGGTTTGCACAATCGTCTCGGCATAGTCGCGGGCCTGCCGCAGCTGCTCGGCATTGCGCTTCAGACTATCAATATCTACCAGCACTACAACGGCCCCGTCAATGCGGTTGTCTAGGGTGCGATAGGGGCGAATGCGCAGGTTATACCAGTGCCCGTCCTGGTCCTGCACGTCTTGGCTGGTTTGCTCTAGGGTATTGGTCACCGCCAGAATGCGGGCGTCTAAATCGGTGATGTTGAGGCGGTGGTTAATGTTACTTAGGGGGCGACCGATGTCGGTCGTAATCAGGTTGAATATCTGGGCGGCGGTGGGGGTAAAGCGGCGAATCCGCAGGTCGGCTTCCAGCATCAAAACGGGAATGTGAATACTGCTGAGCAGGTTTTGAAAATCGTCGCTAATGCGGGTAGATTCTGTATTGCGTCGATAGAGTTCGTCGTTGATGGTGCTGAGTTCTTCGTTGGTGGCCTGAATCTCTTCCTTGGCGGTTTGCAGTTCTTCATTGGTGCTTTGCAGTTCTTCGTTGCTGGAGAGAATTTCTTCGTTGGCGGCCCGCAAATTTTGGTTGGTGGCTTCCTGTTCTTGAATAATCGATTGCAGATGGGAGCGAGTGGTATCGAGGTCTTGCTGGAGGGCCAGGTTTTCCTGGCGATAATGCTCGATGGCGGCAGCCCCGTCTGAGGACTCGGGCGTTACAGGATGGTTGGGCTGGGGTGGCATAGGCTGAGCCCCAGCCTCGATGGCTCCAGCCTCGATGGCCCCAGCCTCGATGGCCTGATCTACAAACAGCACCAGGTAGTAGTAGTTGCCCGTAACCTTAGACTTAAAGGGCAAAATGTTGATTTGTACCGGACGGGGGCGATCGCCGGTTTCTAGCAGGAGCGATCGCCGCACGACGGCTTGGTTTAACTGTTTGGCTTGGTAAAGCGCGGTGCGCAAATCTAGCCGCAGGCTCTCCTTAGCCATACTGAGCAAGTTGAGGCTGGCCCGGCCCGGAGCAGGCTCAAAATAAGCGCCCGTCTGCCCTCGAAACTGTAAAATTTCGAGCCGATCATTCACCAAGACGCCGGCAGGGCCGTAGTGGCTGAGCACAATCTGGTCGGCCAGGCTGTAGAAATCGATGTCGCCCGCTGGTTCTGGAATACTGTTGGGGACTGGCGCGAGGGGGGTAAGCGTATAGCTACTGGGATCAAAGTCAAAGTTGAGCTGCAAAACTGACGACTGCTTGGCGTAGAGCTTGTGCTTGCTGTCCACCAGCGTGAACAAATGACTCAATTCACCCACGGTTTCCGATGAGCCCAGCAGTAAAAAGCCTTCGGGTTTGAGGCCGTAGTGAAACATCGGCAGAATTTTGCTTTGCAGAGCGGCCCCAAAATAGATCAGCACGTTGCGGCAGCTAATTAGATCTAAGCGCGAAAAGGGCGGATCGCTGATCAGATTTTGGCGAGCAAAAATACACATTTCGCGCACCACCTTATTGATCTGGTAGCCTCCCTCGACCGGAACAAAAAAACGCTGCAAACGCTCGGGCGCCACATCTGCAACCTGGCTGGCCGAGTACCACCCCAAGCGGGCCGCCTCAATGGCGCGATCGCTGACATCGGTGGCAAAAATTTGAATCGACGGGCTGACAGTCTGATGGTGCAGATACTCTAACAGCGCGATGGCCAGGGAGTAGGCTTCTTCTCCGGTTGAGCAACCCGCCACCCAAATTCGCAGCGGTACATCGGGTCTGCGATCGCGCAGCAGCGCTGGAAACACCGTATGGGTCAGGGTGGTAAAGACCTCGACATCGCGAAAAAAGCTGGTCACACCGATCAAGATTTCTTGATAGAGGGCCTGCCCTTCACCGGGGTTGGTGTGGAGGTAGTGGAGATAGCTTTCTAGGCTTTCTAAGCGATGCAGCGCCATTCGGCGAAAGATGCGGCGCTTTAGGGTCGTCGGTTTGTATTGGGCAAAGTCTACCCTGGTTTGGGCTTTTAGCAGGTTGAGAATGCCCGTCAGGGCATCCGAACCGTCGGCGGTGGGAGTCTCAGCATCGACCAGACGCGACTGGTTGACGTAAGGATGAGTGCTGAGGCTGGCCAGGGTCTGGGCAATTTCGGCCGGGGTTTGAACAAAATCAATCTGCCCAGAGGCGATCGCCATATGGGGCATGCTGCTAAACTTGGCCGACACCTCGGACTGGGCTAGCGTAATGCCGCCCGCCGCCTTAATGGCCTCTAGCCCCAGGGTGCCGTCGGCGTCGGCCCCTGACAGCACGACCCCGATAGCCTTGCTGCCCCGTTCCTGGGCTAAGGACTCAAAGAACCCGTCAATCACGCGGCTCATGCTGCGGGTGTGCGATCGCGGCTGCAGCCGCAGACAGCCTGCCACAATCGTCATGGCCGTGTTTGGCGGAATCACGTAGACCTGATTGGGGGCGATCGCAACGTTATTGACGACTTCCTGCACAGGCATGGCCGTGGTGCGGGCGATAATCTCGCTCAGCAAGCTGCGCTGACTGGGGTCTAGGTGCTGGAGCAACACAAAGGCCATGCCCGTGTCGGCGGGCAGATGGCTCAGCAATTGGGTAAAGGCCTCTAACCCCCCGGCTGAAGCCCCAATGCCCACCACCGGAAAAGCATCATTGGCGGGGGCTGGGGAGCGATCGCCTGGCGTTGATGACTGAGAAGACATACCAAACGTTGTTTGAAGGGGCTCACACTAAACTCTAACCAATCGCGGTGCAGGGACATGATGGC
>JBARVK010000349.1:0-2279 GCA_049646225.1 Nodosilinea sp. | reverse complement strand
CTGATTTCGCTGCCCACGGGCTGGGTGCGCGACTCCGCCATTCGGCGCTGCATGACCCGCAGCGAAGTGGGCGTTACCCCCAGCCGCCACGCTACCCTGGGGCTGGACAGCTACAGCCAGGTGACCTCACCGATTCGACGCTACCTCGATCTGGTCACTCACTTTCAGCTCAAGGCGCACCTGCGAGGCGAGCCGCTGCCCTTTTCCTCAATTGAGGTGACCGAGCTGGCAATCGGGGCCAGTTCAGCCGCCTACGAAGCCACCCTGGTCGAGCGTCAGACCAAGCGCTACTGGGCGTTAGAATACCTGCGTCGCCATCAAAACCAGAGCTGGGACGTCATGCTGCTGCGCTGGCTGCGGGAAGACGAAGGCCTGGGGCTAATTATGGTAGAAGATTTGGGCCTGGAGCTGGCTATGCGCTTTAACCGAGCTGTAGCCCTAGGGGAACAGTTTCAGGTGCGGGTCAGCCACGCCAGTCCTCGTCAAGACGTGATTCGTTTTGAAGAAGTCGCCCCTGAGAGTGAAGCCGCCCCTACCTCAGCGGTAACAGCGAGCTGAGAGTCCCTGCCAAGCAGCTCGGCAAAATGACTGGATAACTCACCTAACCACGGCCAGTTTATTCTTCACGATGCCGACGAGAATCGGTTGTACGAGACCACTGTGGTCGCTGGTACTGAGCCGCTAGTCGAGGTACAATTGCCCGCCGATCTAGTTACTGCCGACCAAGATTATCACTGGTCTTTTGTAGTCGCCTGTAACCCCCGCGACTTCTCTCAAAATGTGGGGCTAGAGGGCTGGCTGCGCCGGGTGCTCCTTACCCCGGCACCGGTTAGCACGGCCCTGGTGGACAATCAACTCGCTCTGGTTGAAACCTACCAGGCCCAGGGGCTATGGAGCGATGCGATCGCCCTGATGGTAGAGCTACGCCAAGCCCATCCTGCTAACGAAGCGATCCAAGCTCAGTGGAGTCACCTCCTAGAAGCCCTCGACTTTGACAGCGTTGTACAGTAGCTAGCCAAGGCTATATCCCGTGTCAAAGTTTTTGATCAATCCATTATCGGGCTAGGCCACACGCTGGGCATGGACTTGATTGCTGAGGGTATCGAAACCCAGGACCAGGGGCTAGCGCTGCGATCGCTGGGCTGTGAGTTTGGCCAGGGCTACTACTGGGCTAAGCCCATGCCCGCCATGGAGGCTTCGGCCATGCTCAGGGCCGCGCCGCCGCGACCAGGACATCGACTAGCCATGCCGGGGGCATTATCCAATAGCCTCAGCGAGTCTGCTACGTGGCGATAGGTCAACGTCACCAGGGCTGCCACTAGCTCAAATTGCAGAAGAATTTGCCGCTCGATATGTCGGCAGAGTCGCACCTTGGGGCCGATGAAACCTCAATGACCGATCGCCGAGGGCTGCGATCGCTCGGCCTCAGCGCTACTTATACCGTTTAAAGTTAAAGAGTACCGGGCTGCTTCTATGAATGTGCCTAAATAGCTCAGCCCCGATTGCGCTACCTTGAGCGCGATCGGGGCTGAGCGGAGTTCAGACTGGCCGTAGGAACAATTTAGCCGGTTAGGCTAGGTCAGGCCCTAAGACGCCATAGCGATTTCAACCATTTCCTGGAGCTTACCATTTTGGTACAGCTCAATGAGAATGTCAGAACCGCCGACAAATTCACCATTGATGTACACCTGGGGAATCGTGGGCCAGTTGGAATATTCCTTAATGCCCTGGCGAATGTCTGGGTCAGCGAGTACGTCAACGGTCTCAAACGGTGCCCCTAAAACGTTGAGAATTTGCACCACGTTGTTGGAGAAACCACACTGGGGCATGAGCTTATTGCCCTTCATAAACACCATGATGGTGTTGTTTTGCACCAGCTGATCGAGTCTTTCTTTAGTTGCCGAATCCATAGTGTCGATACCTTTGCAGTACAGGTTTAAACGGTTGAGGCCAAGCGAAATCAAACACTAAGCACTTTGAGCAGCCCAATCGTCTGGGGTATATGTCTTCAAGGCTAGCGCATGGATAGCTTCAGAGGACATCGCCTCGCGCACGGCCTTGTACACAAGCTGGTGCTGCTGCACTAGACCGCACCCTTCAAACTGCGACGATACCACCACCACCTGATAGTGGTCGCCACCACCGGTTAGATCCTGCACCTGCACGCTGGCGTCGGGAAGTCCAGCTTTAATCATGGCGCTAACCTGATCGGGAGTAATCATAATGCCGTTTCCTTGTGGGATAGGTAGCTGGGGTACTCAAATCCCCCAACCCTATAG
>JBARVK010000348.1:0-3792 GCA_049646225.1 Nodosilinea sp. | reverse complement strand
GGGTGACGGGGTGATGGGGTGATGGGGTGATGGGGTGATGGGGGACTGAGATCCTTCCCCACTCCATCACTCCCCAACTCCATCACTCCCCAACCTCCCACTGCGTGTAAGATGAGAGTAGTGCTTTACATCCCTTCACACGCGATCGCCCTATGTCGTTTTTTCGGTCTTACATTGCACCCCTGCTGAATGTGCTGATTTTTGCGGTGGCGATGGTGGCGGTGAGCGCCCGCATCTTTTTGCCCAGCGATATGATGGCCCCCGCGCCGATTGAAGAGCCGATATCAGCGGTAAACCCCGCACCGATCGCTCAGACCGATGGGGTGATGCCTGCGCTGTCAGAACTCATTCATGGCCCCCAGGGCGATCGCGTTTCAGGTTAGCCTGAGTTCAGCCGACGAGGGCAGCGACCAATACCGCTGACGGAGACACTGGGGAATCCAGAACGCAGTAACTGTGTGCCTGACTGAATCAGGAATCGCTATAGCTGACTTCGTTGAGCCAAAAGGGAGCCCCCTGACAAACACGTCTGTCAGGGGGCTCTAACGTAGATTTGATGTAACCTTTTGCCTGCAACTCAACAACTTGCCAGGGGTAAAATGGTCTAGACAAGCTGTGTTTAGAAACGATTCGGAGACAGCAGCACTTTGACTGATTAACTTGAGAGTTTTCCTCAAGAAAGTTCCGACAGAATAGAGATGTTTAAATGCCGTCGTAAAGAAACCATCGCGTGGGGTTTATAGCGTCTCTGGACATTTCTTACAGAGCTCTCAATCAGCTACAGAGAGGAAATATCAACAACCGAGTAAAGTGCTGCTGTTATTTGGCGAAATAGATTCAGACGTTAAATCGATAACGTACCTCCTATTTAACAGGACTGAACTATTTGATCTATCAGGGGAAGGAATCAAGCTTTGGTGTCAGGTGATTCACTTCCTTATCTACTAAGATACTCCCCTGGTTCTGCTATGGCTAGGGATGATACCAAAGTTTATGATTTGGTTAAGGGCTGCTCTCGCCGTGTTAAAAAGCCGAGCCATTCACCCGACTCAACCCGGCTAGAAGGCCCATGGGTAGACCAGGCCTCCGCAGCTGAGACGCATTGCCGGACGAGTTGCGGGGGGTGTCAAACGCTACTATTGGTAGGCGGCCATCTCGATGGAGGTGGCTGAGTAGTTTAAGGCAACGGCCCCAGGATAAGGAGCGATCGCAGTGGCACAGGTAAAGCAGATCACGGGAACTGGCATTCCCCTAAGGGGAAACGACATCGACACCGATCGCATTATTCCGGCTCGATTTCTCAAATGCGTGACCTTCGACGGGCTTGGTGAGCAAGCCTTTGCTGACGACCGGGCGGCCCTAGAGGGTAGCCATCCCTTTGATCAGCCCCGCTATCAAGGCGCGACGATTTTGGTTGTAAACCGTAACTTTGGCTGCGGCTCGTCGCGGGAGCACGCCCCCCAGGCGATCGCCCGCTGGGGCATTCAGGCCGTACTGGGGGAGAGCTTTGCCGAAATTTTCTTTGGTAACTGCGTTGCGATCGGCATTCCCTGTCTAGTGGCAACTGCTGAAACCGTTGCCCAGGTGCAAGCTGCCCTGGAGAGCGATCCATCGCTTTCAGTAACCCTCGATTTGGCCACCCAGACTGTACAGTTTGGCGATCAGAGCGCAGCGGTATCGATGCCTGAAGGGGTGCGCCAGGCGTTTTTGGCCGGCACTTGGGATGCCTGCGGTCAGCTGGTGGCCAACGGCGAGGCCATTCGCGCCACGGCGGCAAAGCTGCCCTACGTAGCCTGGTAGAGGCACGGCAGGCTGTGCCCTACCCCATAGATTTGCAACACCCTGTGGATTTTGCCCCAGAAGTAGGCACTCTCTAGAGAGATCCCTCACTCTCGACGCTGGCTGCTGCTATGGTTTTATCCGCTGTGCGATCGCTCACTCCCTGGTTGCCGTCCGAGCCTAGGTTGCTACCGGGGGCAGCGGATTCGTTGCTGAGCAATGTGGTGTGTCGGATGGTGCCTCTGACCCCGGATCAGTCGGCCCTCGGGCGGCAACCAGCGGTAGCGGCGGCGCTGAAGCAACTAGTCACCCAGAGCATGGTGCTGCGATCGTCCACCGGCGGCTGGCCCACCGATCTACCCCAAACTCCAGAAAATGTAGCTCCATACCTGAGCGACGAAATCTGGGATCTGCTAGATGCTCTAGAGCCGATGACAGCCCCGGTCTCTGACGCACCTAGCCTGGTTCCTATCACCGTTTTAGTGCCCCATTTACTGTGGATGCTGGCCAGCGGCGGCTATGAGATCATGCGGCTGATCGAAGGGGTAAAGGCTCGAGTCTCTGACCCTGCGGCCCAGACAGCAATGCCCATTGTGCGGCTGGTGCCGGTGCTTGCCCTCACCCTAGAAGAGACAAGCTTCACCCTCGATCTAGTCACTCAAATGGCCCCAGCGCCAAGTCTCTACCTATCTGAAACCACTGAACTCTGCCTACTAGAGAATGATCTAGACGGCCAGCCCCGGCTTTGCAAAAGCCTGCTGGAGCAAATCACCGACCTGCTGGGCTATGCTCAACCTGGGCTCGCGGCCCTGCTGAGCGATGGCTACCCCGTTGAGGCCCTGCGCCCCTTTCAACCCTGGCAGCCCGCGCGTTTGCACCTGCACCTGTACTTGGCCAAGATGCAGCCCCAGGAGCCAGCCGAGCCACCGAGCCGCCGAGCCGCCGCTTCAGGCTTTACCCTTGACGACTTTGCCAGCACCCTAGTCGAAACCGCCGGTGACGCGACCGCTGGGGTACTGGGTGACTGGCTGACCTTCACCGATGAAAGCTGGATTCAAACCTTTTTGAGCACCTGTGCCCAGCGGGTCATCGCTCAGCACCTAGCCCAGATGACCCCTGGTGACCCTGAAGTAAACACGCCCCCTGCACCGCAGTCGTGCCAGCGTGAAGCCTTCTGCAACCGGGTGACCTATGCCGCGACTAACCTGGTGCAGGGAACTAACGGCCCGTTTAAGCATACCTTTGTCCACGAGCCGGTGCTGGTCGCTGATGTATGGCCCCGGCTGCGCTGGTACTTGGCCCAAAGTTCAGAGCAGGTAATGCAGCTTATGGGTGGGGTCTCGGCCCAGGTGCTGTCCCCCGGCCTCAGCTGGCAGCAGGGTCGCCTTTATCTGCGCCCGCTGATGCAGCTCAATACCGCCAACCGCAGCTGGATTATTGATCTCAGTCGAGGGCGACTGCTGCCCGTTAGCCCTCAGGCCCTGGCTACCGATGCCGTCGTCGACATCGCCGATGCCCCCTGGCGCACCCCAACCGCGATCGCCGATCTGAGCGCCTTGATCGATCGCGATTTAAACACCTACACCCCGGCTATTGCAACCCTGATTCAGGGCACCCCCATTCACCTGCACAGGCTCGACGCCGAAGCGGGCTGCCAGCCGGGCCAGCTCACCTTGGACTGGTGCTTCACCCTGCAAACTACTCTGTAATGCTGAATCCGCCTCAGCGACCTCCGATTGGGCTGGGCCAACACCGTTTGCCCCTACGCAAGCCGCCTGTTTGGGATCGGGGCTATGGGATTCGGATTGGGTATTGGCCTAATGCTTGGCCCCGGCCCCGCCGCCCCTATGCCTGGTTATATACCCTATGCCCATCGGCTATCTCTGGGCGGTAAGTTTTATAGCATTTTTCACGCCTGCTTCCCCGAGACGGCGGTTAGATCACCTAGAGTGAGATCGAACGTAGCGCAGCCAAAAGGCGTTTGATACTGTGTCTCCAGAGTTGACTTCAGGG
>JBARVK010000347.1:0-9510 GCA_049646225.1 Nodosilinea sp. | reverse complement strand
CATCAAAACCGCTATCTAGGACGGGTGACAATGAATTTTATGCCAACGCTTAAAAAAGCTGCGCTGATGGCAGCCACGCTGGGGGTGTTTGGGGGAGCTGGGCAGGCTGTGGCCCAAAACCATACCCCCGTCCAGCCGATGGGGCGTGAAACAGGCACGCTACTCGCTCAAACCTTTGGCAATACCAACATCAATGAGAGTAACTTTCTCGTCGTTGCCGTGCCTGGCACGACAGCTCAGCCCCATCGGCTGTACATCGTAGAGCAGATCCAGCCTAACCCACCTTGTTGGACCATCGCTAACCCCGGTGGCGAGCCCACCCAGGTCAACGCGCTATGGAACACCTTTGACTTTACTGGCGTGTGTCGTCTTCAGCGCGATACGAACGGCTACGCCATTCGCCTGGCTGGCCAAGATGTTTCAGGCGCGCGGTTTGAGGTCAACCAAAAGGACGGTGACCTGCTGCTGCAGTTTGCCCCCAGCACCATTTCGCGCGATCGCATTACCATTGGCCGCGCCAACGGCATCAGCCCCACCGGGTTTACCCAAATCGACCTCAACCCCGGCTGGTCGCTTACAAAGCGCACCTTTAATGGGCAAGTTGTAAGCTCTCACCTGGTGTACTTTACCAATGATCTCACGCTGGCCCAGCTCCAGGGTGGTCAAACAGGTGGCACACCGCCAGTGACGCCGCCGGTCACGCCCCCCACGCTGGCCTTTAACGACATTCGGGGCAACCGCTACGCCTCTGAAATTACCCGTGCCGCTGGCTTAGGCGTGATTTCGGGCTTTCCTGACAACACCTTCAAACCCACCAGTCCGCTCACCCGTGAGCAGGCGGTGTCGGTGATTATCGAAACGGCGGGCAAGATTCTCCCGACCTCGCTGATCGCGGAGCGATCGCAAGTCGTATCTAGCCCCCCCTTCCCCGATGTGGCCGCCAATCGCTGGAGCGCCCTTAAAATTCAGCAGGCTAAACAGCTAGGTATCGTAACGGGCGATGCCGGTACCGGCAACTTCCGGCCTACCGACAATGTCTCACGGGCCGAACTAATGGCCATGACCTATAAGCTGGCCCTGATTAGGGCTGATGCCGGTGCGGGTGATACCACCAGCGGTACGCCAGTACCGGGGCGCGATCAGGTGACAGGTGGGCTAATTCCCAATATTTCTAACCCCGTCATGTTCACCGATATTGCTGGACACTGGGGCGAAAATGCGATCAAGCAGATGGCCGCTGTCTGTGCGGTCGCCTCGCCCCTCAACGAAACAGGGACTAACTTTGCCCCCAATACCAACGCGCTGCGCGACTATACCGCCGCAGTAGCCGTTCGGGCAATCGACTGCCCGGCCGCCCGGCCCCAGTAGAGTAACGCCCCTTGAAGGGAGAGATAGCGAATTAGGTTGAGGGTGAGCTCCACAATAGGGCTCACCCTTTTTTGTAGCGATGGCATTGCCTAGCGCACCGCGCTCAACAGCCCGTAGCGAATCAGACCGCTCTGGAGCCCCTGGCGCATGGGCGCTAGCGCTAGCGCGCCCTGGATGGTGCCAGGGCCAGCCTTAATCAGCCCGGTCAATCCTTCAGGAGTCAGGGCTGAGGCAATCACTTCATCCCAAAAGGGGGCAACAGCTAGCGACCAGTCAGCGCTACGGAGGTGGCTAAACCCGCAGCTGTGCGCGATCGCCTCATAGTCAGGCAAGGCGATCACGTAGGGCAGGCCGTAGACTTGATAAATCCAGCTCAGCTGCTGCTGCTCCAACCAGGTCAAGGGTCCCGCCAGCGAATCAGTCGGGCGATGACACCAGGTCGCCATCAGTAACCTGCCTCCCGGCTTTAGCACCCGGTAGCACTCCTGCAAAAAGGCCACCTTATCCGGCATGTGCTCGCCGCTTTCCATTGACCAAACGAAGTCAAAGCTAGCGTCTGCAAAGGGAGTGTGCAGCGCATCGGCCACCTCAAAGCGAGCGCAGGGAGGATTGTCTGAACCTAAGTTTACCGCTGCGGCTCGTTCTGTCGCTCGCTGTGCTTGGCGTGGGCTGAGGGTAATACCTGTAACTCTGGCCTTGAACCGAGTGGCCAATTCCAGCGCGCTACCGCCAATACCGCAGCCACAGTCGAGGATATCTGTGGCCTGATCAACCTCTGCCCAAGCCAAGCACTCGTCGATCAAATCGATTTGGGCCTGGCGACGATTTTTGCGCTGACGACCATCGGAACCGTAGTAGCCGTGGTGCATGTGCTCGCCCCAGATCTGCTCCCACAGGCCTGACGAGTCGTCATAAAACGTCTGAATTCTTTTGTACAGGGCGTTGGCCATAGTCACTCAAACGTGAAAGAACATTGCCCCGCATTGGAGCTAGCGGTTAAATCTTGCGGCATAGTGGCCGAGAGCGTCAACTCATGAAATTATAAAGTTGCCTCATTCTCCCCAAATCCTTGGACGCCTTGCTTATGCAGATGACGGTTCCTCGCACCATATGTCTTGGCTTTCTTGTCTTGATTACCCTCGGCACGTTACTGCTGTTGATACCCATATCTACGACCAGCAAGGGGTGGGGCGATCCTCTAGTAGCCCTATTTACCGCTACTTCCGCCGTTTGCGTCACCGGGCTAATTGTAGTGGATACGGGCACCTACTTCTCAACCTTTGGCGAAGCCGTTATTCTGGCGCTAATTCAGGTGGGGGGATTGGGTTACATGACCGCCACCACTTTCTTGGTGCTTCTAGTAGGGCGGCGGCTGGGGCTGCGCGAGCGATTGGCCATTCAGCAATCGATGGATAACACCGCCCTGGCCGGAGGCAAATCGCTGATTCTTTCCATTATTGCTATGACGCTTGCCTTTGAGCTAACCGGACTGTTTTGCCTTTACCCGGTCTTTAGCCAAGACTATGGGCCAGCCTACGGCCTGTGGCTATCGGCGTTTCACAGCATCAGTGCCTTTAATAATGCTGGGTTTAGCCTATTTGAAGACAGCCTAATTGGCTATGCCCTTAACCCTTGGGTCAATGCGGTTATCACGGCGTTGGTAATTTTTGGTGGCATCGGTTATCAGGTCATTATGGAATTTACGATCTGGCTACGCAACCGCACTCAGGGCGATCGCAGCCGCAGCCTATTGTCCCTCAACTTCAAAGTTGTTACTAGTACCACGGCGGTGCTTCTTGTCCTCGGGACACTAGCCTTTTTTGTCATTGAGTACCAGAATGCAGACACGTTAGGCCCAGTAGCCCCCCAGCACAAGCTGCTGATTGCCTGGTTTCATTCGGTTATTGCTCGTACTGCGGGGTTTAACAGCATCGACATTGGGGCGATGGGCAATGCTTCGCTATTTATCATGATTGCCCTGATGTTTATAGGAGCCAGTCCCGGCAGCACGGGCGGTGGAATCAAAACCACCACGCTTCGCATTTTGATTGCCTGTACCCGAATGGCCCTTCAAGGCAAAGAGCAGGTGCTCTGTTTCAGACGACAAATTCCGACCAGCCGGGTGCTAAAAGCGATCGCGGTTGTTGTCGGGTCGGGCATAGCCGTCGTAGCGGCCACCGCTCTGGTGTCAGTTAGCAACCCCACCCTAAACTTTATTGATATTCTCTTTGAATCAGTTTCCGCCTTCGCCACCGTAGGGCTGTCCACCGGCATCACCGCCGATCTGTCCGACCTGGGCAAATACGTCATCATCTTCACCATGTACCTGGGTCGGGTCGGGGTGCTCTTGTTTATGGCCGCGCTGCTGGGCGATTCTAAGCCCTCGGCCATTCAATACCCTGAGGAAGAGCTGCTGATCGGCTAACGAACGTTAGGCCTGAGCTACATCCTCATAAAAAAAGGGAGCGATGGGCTCCCCTCTGGTAATGGCTGAATTTGCGGTGTTTGGTCGGGTTTTTCCTGCTCGGGGCGATCGCTGAGACGCCGACGCAGAACTTGATGTCGTTTTTGTAGCTGGCGCTGGCGGGCGGTACCGCCCCGGCCTTTGTGGTTCCGCCCCGGTTTACGAGGTGATTCCCACCGCTTTAGGTGTTGTGCCACGGGTGCCCTCCTAGGGGTTAACGGTTGACGTAGCTCACTGATCAAGGCTGCGTCTCCTCTAATCATACTGTGACGAAAATCTATCACCATAGGACCGACTCACCCGCGCGGTAGAAAATACCCTAAAATCGAAAGCCCCCCGTAGGAATACGGGGGGCTTTCGGTAATTGATCTAGAGCGATCTAGAGTAAAGTCGCCAACCTACTTGATGGAGACCTTACCACCCGCTTCTTCAATCTGCTTCTTGGCGTCTTCAGCATCTTCCTTGGTGACGGCTTCCTTAACGGCCTTGGGAGCAGCTTCCACCATTTCTTTGGCTTCTTTCAGACCCAGACCAGTCAGGCTGCGCACCACCTTAAGAACGGCAATTTTCTTATCGGCGGGCACTTCGTCAAGGATGACGTCAAATTCGGTCTTTTCTTCTTCGGGCTCAGCCGCAGCTGCGCCAGCGCCACCCATCATGCCGGGGGCCATCATCATCATGCCGCCGCCAGCAGAGGCAGAGGCGTCGACGCCGAAGGCTTCTTCAATTTGCTTAACTAGCTCAGACGCTTCCAGCAGCGATAGAGACTTAAGCTGTTCGAGAATTTCGTCAGTTTTAGCAGACATAGTTACCAATTAACTCCTGATCAAACAATAATCAAACACGACAAACAGTGCAGACGGGTCTAGGCCGCGTCCTTTTCGGAGACCGCCTGAATCGCACGAGCCAGAGAGGCAGGTACCTCTTTGACACCCACGGCCAGTTTGGTCGGTACGGCATTGATCCCGACAGCCACGCGGGTAGGCATAGCCTTAATAGCCCCGGCCAGACGAGCCATTAGCTCTTCCTTAGTGGGCAGCTCGGTGATTGCCTTAAGCTGGTCTTCGGTCAGGGCCTGACCTTCCATCACACCGCCCCGCAGGGTGGTCTTTTTGGTGTCTTTTTGGAATGCCTGGTATTCCTTAATGGCCCCGCCAAAGTCTTCTTTAACCAGCACAAAGGCTGAAGAATCTCTGAGGAACTCAGTAATGGGCTGCCAGTTTTCATTGCCATCTACAGCGATACGCATGAGCGTATTTTTGGCAATTTTGCACTCCGCGCCCTTGGGCCGTAGCCGGTTACGCAGGTCGCTAATTTCAGCCACGCTGAGACCTTTGTAATCAATCACAAAGGCTAGCTGGGCATCTTCGAGCAGAGCCTGAATTTCAGATACCAGCTCTTTCTTATTCGCTAGGGTTCTCCCCATATCGATCTCACCTCCTTTTGGTTGGGGATAGGGAAACTTGATTACCCAATCCAGGACTTGGCCATGCTGTGATCAGCTTTAACCAAAAATAAACCCCGACAACCATGCCGGGGTAGACCAACAACTACGGATGCTTAGCCAGAGAAAAAGCACCTAAGTCGTTTACGCCAACCTCGGCAGGGTTTATGCAGCTTTAACTACAACCTGCTGTCTACGGTCATCTATGCAGTTTTGGAGTTTTTCTGTGCCTGGGCATCTCCTGGCTGGTCTGCGGGTAAAACTTGGTCTGTCGGCAGTGCGCCTAGGCCGCATCTCCCATTTTGAAATCACGCAGGGCGTTGACGTCAAGATGAATGGCAGGGCCCATGGTAGAAGCAAGGGTTACGGTACGCCAGTAGCGACCCTTGGCTCCCGAGGGTCGGTTGCGGTCAACCGACTCTTGTAGCGCCTTTAGGTTGACCATCAGATCTTCAACGCTAAAGTCCGTCTTACCAAACATAACATGGACAATCCCGGTTTTGTCGGCTCGGTACTCTAACTTACCAGCCTTAAACTCGCTGATCGCCTGGGGGAGGTCAAAGGTAACGGTGCCCCCCTTAGGAGACGGCATTAGGCCACGGGGGCCAAGTTGCCGACCCAGCTTGGCCACCTGGGGCATGACGTCAGGGGTGGCAATCAGGATATCAAAGTCCATCATGCCCTTTTGAATTTCGTCAATGAGTTCCTCAGAACCCACTAGATCGGCCCCAGCAGCAGTCGCCTCAGCTACCTTTTCACCCTTAGCGATGACGGCAACCCGGATAGTTTGCCCGGTTCCCTTAGGCAAAATAACCGTAGTCCGCAGCTGCTGATCGGTATACTTAGGGTCAATCCCTAACCGAATGTGGGCTTCTGCTGACTCAGTGAACTTGGCGGTAGCTGTCTCTTTCAGCAGCTCCAGGGCCTCCAAAGGGTCGTAAAGACGATCTTCTACTTTAGCCTGGGCTTCCCGCAGACGCTTAGATACTTTAACCATGGCAATCTCCTTGGGGTCAAACGAAGCAGCGCCTCTTCCCCGTAATGTGAACAATCAAAGGTTGGTTGTGAGCAAAACCGACGGTCTAATCGCCGACGGTGACGCCCATGTTACGGGCAGTACCCTCAACAATATTCATCGCCGCCTCAATGTCGTTGGCGTTGAGGTCGGGCATTTTAGTTTCAGCAATCTCTTTGAGCTGGGCTCGGGTAATAGATCCTACTTTTTTGGTGCGAGGTTCGCCCGAGCCCCGCTCGATACCAGCCGCCTTTTTGATTAACACCGAGGCGGGAGGGGTTTTGAGGATAAAGGTAAAGCTGCGGTCCTCAAAAACCGATATCTCAACCGGTACCACTAGACCTACTTTGTCCTGGGTACGAGCGTTATACTCTTTGCAGAACGCCATAATATTGACCCCGTGCTGACCCAGGGCAGGGCCAATGGGGGGGGCTGGGTTTGCCTTTCCAGCAGGAATTGCCAGCTTAATCAACGCAACAACTTTCTTGGCCATTAATTAACTCTCTTTTTCCACTTGGTTAAATTCCAGTTCTACTGGGGTGTCGCGTCCAAAGATGGACAGGAGCGCCTTGAGCTTACTGCGCTCAGGGCTAACTTCCACCACCTCGCCTTCAAAGTCTTTAAAGGGACCCGAGAGAACGGTAATTTTGTCTCCGGGGGCCATATCAACTTTGACTACGGGCTTTTGTTCTTCGGCGCGCTTGAAAGTACGCTTTACCTCGCCCATGCCAAGGGGCATGGGCTTGACGTGACCGCGACCGCGACCATAGGCTCGACGCTGTTCAGCACCGACAAAGTTGATGACGTGGGGGGTATTTTTGACTACCGACCAGGCTTCATCATCCATGTACATACGCACCAGAACGTAGCCAGGAAAGACTTTCTCATCGATATTTTGACGAGTTCCGTCTTTGCGGAGCTTAACCGCCGGAGTTTGGGGAATTTCAACCTGAAAAATGCGATTGACGACATCGAGGGTATTGACGCGTTGCTCAAGGTTGAGCTTGACACGCTTTTCGCAGCCAGAGGCGACCTGAACGGCGTACCATCGCGCTTTACGCTGGTAAAAGCGGGCCGCTTCACCCTCGTTACCGTCTTCTGCGGTTGGGCCAGAGCCCTGCCCTGGCAACTCAGCCTCTAGGTCGTCATCTAAAGGCTGATCGAGAGGAGCGTCGTCGTAGCTGAAGTTTTCAAGCGCCATTAAAATACTTGCCCCGAAATCCACCCGAACAGTCGATCCACCAGATAGATCAGTGTCGCAGAAAGGCTAACCATGAGAATCACAGCGGCTGATTCGCTAATTAGCTGCTGGCGACTCGGCCAAACTACTTTGCCCAACTCTTCTTTGGTGCCCTGCAAAAAGGTACCCACACTAAAGCCTTGCTCGGCAGCTTGAGCATCTGCGGCCTTACCTTTAGACTCTACTGCGGTGTCTTTTTTAACCACTGGTTTGGCTCCTGTTGGCGCTTGTCCGAACTGTCTAACTGGGAGAATGAGCTGTCAACGTTGACCTAGCTAAGCAAAAGAGCACATTTAGAAACTCATGCCAAGTCACTAAATACCCTGGCTTACTTATCAGGTGTAGGGCAGTGACAATACCGATCGCTCTGGACTGCTTTAAGCATAAAGTGCCCGTCACGTTAGGAATTGTCGCTGCCATACTCCTCAGCGCGCCCTGGAGGACTCGAACCCCCGACATCGGGTTTTGGAGACCCGCGTTCTACCAACTGAACTAAGGACGCATGGAGCCAGGTGCTAGGCACCAGAACTCAGCTATACCCAATTCTAGTTGATTGGGCGATCAAAACGCTGCTTTAGACGAGTCGCTTTACCAACGCGATCGCGCAGGTAGTAAAGCTTGGCCCGACGAGCCTTACCGCGACGCAGCACTGAAATACTGGCCACTTTGGGGGCGTGGAGCAAAAACACTCGCTCGACACCGACTCCTTGGAAGATCTTTCGCACCGTGATGGAACGATTGATGCCGCCGTTGCGCATGGCAATAACGGTGCCCTCGTAGGGCTGAATCCGCTCTTTGCCACCTTCTTGAATGCGGACGCCAACCCGGATGGTGTCGCCGACGTAGATGGTGGGCAGATCGGTCTTTAACTGCTCCGCCTCAATCGAGCGGATGATTTCCTCTGCGTTCATAGGGCCTGCAAATGTGCACGGTCTACGATTATAGACTATGAAGACCCTTAAGGCATAGCCTGCCTTAAGGTTTTTCGAGTATTGATCTTTTGTTTTACCGAATGGAGTATTCTCGGGCGGCACTGGGCATAGTGTTTATAGAGCTTACGCCCCCTTCTCTCGCCCCCTCGTTTCCCGCTGCATATGTCTATGCCTCTTGACCCCCTGCCCCAGGGAGAGCGGCCTCGCCTCGACTGCACCGTCAGTGCGCTTTGGGAGATGCCCTGGGAAGTGCTAGACGCGATCGCGGCACCGCTGTGGATCACTGACGAGCACCACCGCTGGATTTTTCTCAATGCGGCCTGTTCTCCACTGGTTGGCCACGATCACCTAGCCCTGGTCGGGCAGCGAGAAATGGATGTGCTGCCCCTGGGGGTGAGCCAGGAAGTGATGGCGGCGAAGCAGCGGGCGATCGCCAGCGGCGAGGCTCAGTCCTTTGCGATCGAAATGACCGATGCCGCCGGTGAGTACCGCCGCCTGACGGCGACGGCCTGGCAATTTTTTGCCCCGGATGGGGACCTGCGGCTGCTGATCAGCCTGCAGGATGTTACCCCCCTGCACCGGGTCGAACAAACGCTGCAGCGGCAGGCAGAGCGAGAGCGGCTGCTGGGAGCGATCGCCCAGCACCTGCTACAGTCGCTCAATTTTGAAGATTTGCTGCAAACCACGGTTAACGAGGTACGCCGCTTTTTACGCGTTGATCGGGTGTTGTTCTACGGCTTTGACCCTGACTACACCGGAGTGGTCGCCGAGTCGGCCCAGGGGCTGGAGGGGGACGCAGCCATGGCCCCGACCGCTCTCCAGACGGATTTGAGGTTTATTCCCGCCGATCTGATGCGCTACCGCCAGGGGGAAATGGACGTTATCGACGATGTGGCGACGGCTCACCTGCCCCCCGCCTATCGGGCTAAGTTTGACCAGGCCCAGATCAAAGCCTGTGTGATCATGCCGATTGTCCAGGGAGAGGCGATCTACGGCCTGGTGTGTGCCCTCGACTGTAGCGGCCCCCGACCCTGGTCCACCTGGGAG
>JBARVK010000346.1:0-5944 GCA_049646225.1 Nodosilinea sp. | reverse complement strand
GCCCTAGCCTGATTGCGGCTATTGAGCAGGGCGACTTAGACGGACTGCCAGAACCCGTCTACATTCGTGGTCTGATTCGTCGCTACGGCGATGCCCTTCAGCTCGACGGCGAAACCCTAGCCAGCCAGTTTTTTACCCCACCCCGCATTCAACGCCGCTCTTGGAAAGAGACTCCAGCGGCCCAACTGCGCCCGCTCCACCTCTACGGGGCCTACTTTATGCTGCTGGTAGCGGCGATTAGCGGCCTCTCCTACCTATTGCGGCAAACGGATCCAGAGGTAACTGTACTGCCGCCCCTAACCCCATTAAGTGAGTCAGAGACAGGATCTGCAGCTAGCTCCAGGGCTGGGGCGGCTAGTAGTCCTCCGGCGTCTCAGCCGGTTGAACCCCAATCCCCTATCCAAGTCAGAATGACCTTAACGGCTCAATCCTGGCTACGCATCACCTCCGATGGCAACACCGAATTCGAAGGTATTTTGCAGCCCGGTGATACCCGCATGTGGACCGCCGATCAAGCGCTGACTATTCGGGCTGGCAACGCTGGTGCTGTCATGGTCAGCTACAACAATAACCAGGCCGAAGCTTTAGGTCAGCCCGGTGTAGTCCGAGAAATTACGTATTCGCCCACAGAGGCGGTGAGCCTGGCCTGGTAGCGGTGATTATTAGCCAAAGGCTTTTCTGAGCCTTTCAGATGCGTTCTCCAATCAGCTCTCTAAACACTAGGGCAGAGGCAGGGTAGGCCGGGGTCTCTTCAAGACCTATCGGCCTACCCTACTCGCTGTTTTAACGGGGCTAGCGGGGCTGGGCGATCGCGACCTCCTCTTCACCCTGTGGCATATCTAGAATAAACGGTATATTGCTGCCCGACCCAACGACCAATACTCGGGGGACTTGGGCGCCACCCTCTTTCCAAGCCTCGATCGCTTCTTTCTGTAGAACCAGGGAACCGCCCTTCGCCTTGAGGGTTTCGGCGATCAGCCGCTGGGCTTCGGCCCGTCCCTTAGCCCGGTTGACTTCGGCCTGGGCCTCTTGCTCAGCCTCCTGGGCAATATAGACGGCGCGACGGGCTCGTTGCTCAGCAATTTGCTTATCTTCTACCGCCTTGGCAAAATCAGTTGAGAAGGTGAGGTCTACGACGCTGGTATCCAGCACCAAAATACCGTACTTGGCCAGGCGCGTGGTCAGGGCATCGTCAAAGTCTTGCTTAAGCTCGGCTCGCTGGGTAATCGCTTCTTCTACGGTGCGACGGGCGGCGGCAATTTTGAATGACTCCTGGGTCTGGGGAGCCACGATTTTAGAGACCAGATTTTCCAGGGTACCCTGGGTGCGGCGAATATTGACGACCTCGGTAGGATCGAGGCGAAAGTTGATGGCAAAGCGACCAGAGAGGTCTTGCAGGTCTTTGGTTGAGCTTTGGGCCGGCACCTCAAATTTCTGCACGGTCACGTCATACACATCGACATTTGAAACCAGGGGCGGCTTCAGGTGAATGCCTTCTAGCAGAGCGCCGTCTTGGGATTTGCCAAGAATACTAAGTACCCCAGCTTGGCCAGGGTTGATGATCACAAAACTGCTGGTTACCAGGGCTAAGCCTACGATAGCGAGAAAACTCAGCACCACGGGTGGCCAGTTTAGAGTCGAAGATTTCAACGGAAGTTCCTAATTGTGCTGCCTTTATACGGTATCGGCTATTCAGCCGACCGGCGAGGTTTTTCAGCAAGGCTTCCGATTATAGCCATCCCTGTTGTAGCGATAGCCACACGGATCTAGGCAAGATGATAACGCTGTCATTTCCGCACAGGCGGAAATCCCCTCTAGAGAAATCACTCCCAAATGGATTCTCGTTGCTACGAGAATGATAGACAGCTGCTACATAGCGAGAAACGTCTTAACAATAGTAGCTACGGCTATAGCAGCGCCCCCGGCAGCAGTGCTGCTATGCGGGCAGCCCGGTTACCTGACCCGCGCCAGCGACGACTTCACCAATTGGGTAGACCGCTATCGGGTACTGGTTCAGCCAGTCTAGCGCCCGATCGGCGTGGTGAGCGGGAACCACCAGCGCAAACCCAATACCCATATTGAAGGTGTTGTAAAGCGCGTGGTCGGGCACCTGACCCGCCGTTGCCAGCCAGTCGAACACAGGAGGTACTGGCCAACTGCCCACCTGGATATGAATGCCCTGGTCTGGTCCAAGGCAGCGGGGCAGGTTTTCAGGCAGGCCCCCGCCGGTAATATGGGCCATGCCGTGGATGGTCAGCCCCTCTCGACGAGCCTTCAGCACAGGTTCTACATAGATGCGGGTGGGCGTCAGCAAGACCTCAGCCAGGCTTAGGTTGCCAAGGGTAGGTACGACCTCATCCCAGCGGTAGCCCGTGCCACCCTCGGGGCGCTGGCCCTCGGCCACGACCTTGCGCACCAGGCTAAACCCATTGCTGTGCACGCCGCTGCTGGCCAGGCCAATGACGCGATCGCCCACCTGAACCTGGCTACCATCTAAAATCTGAGACTTTTCGACTACGCCCACGCAAAAGCCCGCCAGATCGTACTCACCAGGGCCATAGAAACCAGGCATTTCAGCAGTTTCACCGCCCAGCAGGGCGCATCCGGCCTGGCGGCACCCGGCCACAACACCCTCGACCACTGCTGCCAGGGCCGCAGGTTCTAGCTTGCCCGTAGCCAGATAGTCGAGGAAAAATAGCGGCTCAGCCCCGCTGGTCAGAATGTCGTTGACGCACATGGCCACTAGGTCAATGCCGACGGTGCCGTGATGCTGGGTCACCTGGGCAATTTTGAGTTTGGTGCCGACCCCATCGGTACCCGACACCAGCACCGGCTCGCGGTAGCCGGTGGGTAGTTCACAAAGGCCACTAAACCCTCCCAAGCTCCCCAGCACCTCGGGGCGGCGGGTGCTCTCGACCAGGCTGCGGATGCGCTCCACAAAGCCGCGCCCTGCTTCTACATCTACACCGGCATCCCGATAGTCCATGGGGGTTTAGAAGTCCTTACAGTATTGACCAGTCTATTACCTTAGAAATGAGGGCGAGCTTCGTCAATAGGTCAGGTCAAATGGGTCAAGTCACGGGGATCAGCAATCGACGGACTCAACCAGTTCATTGTTCCAGTTTTGGATCCAAACAGCACGCCAACAGAGTTTTTTTGGAGGCCTCAGGGCACTGGGCAGAGTTTTCGCAGCCTGCGATCGCACCAAAAACTTGTGTCGGTAAACACGGACTGTGACCTACCAAGTTCACCCTTTGCTGACAAAATCCTGTCTGGCGTGATGAGCAGATTGATTATTTTTACATAACTCACTTGCCCGAACTCATAATTAAATTGAAATTTAATATGGCTCCACCAGGACTGCTGAGCCCAGTCACAGCGGTCGGTTGAGTCATTTGTGTCAGGCAGACTACTTTTTTATTTTGCGGCGGAGAAATTAGGCGTCGAGATTTCCCCGGATTCGCAAGCCCGGCTGAACGTGCTAAGTTACATTTCGTCAAAAAGAACCGAAGGCTCATTTGCAACGAGTACGGGCTTTAAGGCAATTCCTGTGTTGCCTGTTCTAGGTCGTTTTTACAGACCCAGAATTTTACCCCTGCTCTTTCTGTTGAATTCTTTTGGTGTACATGAAACATTCCGTATTGGGCGGACTGACGGTTGCCGTCGCTATGTCCGTCTTTGGAGCACCTCTGCCCAGCCACGCTCAGGACAGCAGCAACAGCCGTCCGAAGCTAGAGTCTGAAACAGAGCACTATGCTGAAGCCCTGTCATTCACTGACTACCCTGATGCAGGTCAACCTGCCGACTCCAACCCTTCAACCTTAGAGCCCGTCGAGCCTGTAGAACCAGAATCAGCTTTACTCATCCAGCCTTCTGACGAAGCTAATGAAATCTTAGATGCGGCTACAGTATTTCCCCACGCTCTCGACGATCATCAAGCCGCTACGGTTTACATCCGCTCTATTCCCGTCATTACCCTGGTCGGGCGTGAGCTAGAAACCCTGAGTGCAGGCCTAGGAACGGTTGCCACTCCTCCCGATGCCCAAGAGTCTCTGCGACAGGCGAATGAAATTGTCGACCGACTACAAACCCTGGCTGCAGCAGGTGATGCTGAGGCGATCGAAGCTCGTTGGGACAGTAAAACAGAAACGTTTGTGGTGGCTTGGGGCGATGAAACCTTGCTCACAGTCAATGAGCAGGTCATTTTGCCTGACACGACCAGCAACCCCGGCGAAGACGCACTTCAAATGGCTAACCGGCTGCGTCGACTGTTGGGTGACGCCCCTCCGTTAGCGCGGGTTGAAGGCCTGCCTGAGCCAGCTGCTGCAAGCAACCAAGTGGCCGTTGTCGCCTCTAGCTTGACCGGCATGGCCTCCTGGTACGGCCCTGGATTCCACGGTCGCCGCAGCGCCAGCGGCGAGGTGTTTAACCAAAATGATTTAACGGCGGCCCACCGCACCCTGCCCTTTGGCACCCAGGTGCGCGTTACCAACCTATCGACGGGCCGGTCTGTAGTAGTGCGAATTAACGATCGCGGCCCCTTTGGCCATGGTCGAGTGATCGATCTATCGGCGGCAGCGGCGGGCCAGATTGGCTTGAGAGCCAGCGGTGTAGGTCGAGTGCAGGTTGACGTTCTCTCCGCCCCGTAATCGCCTTGCCTACAGCCGCCGCTTAAATTCTCGGCAAAATCGCTAAGCCGTACGTCAACCCTCTCCATGCAGGGGCATGGAGAGGGTTTTTGGTGGGTTACCCTAGCTATAGAGCTGGCGAGGAGCTGGGACAAAACCATGGAGAAGCAGAGCTTGAGGCCGTATGCTCCTGACTTTAAATCTGGTACGGTAATACCTTTGCAGAGAGTGGCCAGAAGTTTAGCTGTCACATCGGCTCACGTGGTAAAAGGTAGAACATTGTGCGGGTACTCAAGGCAGTTGAAGGCTTAACGCGCTACTTATTCGAGGCGCGGCAGGGAAAGGGTGCTGTCGGCATTGAGCCAGGGCTGGCCAATCGCCTTGAGGTGGGGCTGGTGCCTACGATGGGCAACCTGCACCGGGGGCATCTGAGTTTGATTGAGCGAGCCCGGCGAGAAAATGCCCTGGTCGTGGTGAGTATTTTCGTAAACCCGCTGCAGTTTGGCCCCCAGGAAGACTTGGCCCGCTACCCCCACACCCCCAACGACGACCTACGCCTGTGCGAACAGGCTGGGGTTGATGCCGTGTTTATGCCTACCCCTGAGGCGTTTTACGGTACCGCTGCCCCCCAGTCGAGCGACCTGACTCAAGTTGTGCCACCCAAGGGGATGACAGCGGTGCTGTGCGGCCCCCACCGGCCAGGACACTTTGAGGGCGTAGCAACGGTCGTGACGAAGCTGCTGAGCCTGGTCGCCCCCGATCGTGCCTACTTCGGCTACAAAGACGCTCAGCAGCTAGCTATTCTCAAACGCCTGAGCCAAGATTTGAACCTGCCGGGCCAAATTGTGGGCTGCCCCACCATGCGCGAAGCCAGCGGGCTGGCGCTCAGCTCGCGCAATGTCTATTTGAGCGCCACCGAACGCCAGCAGGCGACGGCCCTTTACCGCGGCCTCCGGGCCGCCGAAAGTCTTTTTAAGACAGGGGAGCGCCATCGCTCAGCCCTCGTTGCCGCTGTCCACCAGGAGCTGGCCCAGGCACCCGACCTGCGGCCCCAGTATGTGGAGCTGGTGCATCCCGTCACCCTGTGCCCTCTGGAAAACATTGAAACCCTGGGGATGATAGCGGCGGCGGCCTATCTGGGCCACACTCGGCTGATTGACAACCTGCTGCTGCGCGATCGCCAGCCCATTGTGGCTATTGACGGCCCGGCGGGAGCAGGCAAGTCAACGGTGGCGCGGCAGGTGGCGCAGCGGCTCAACCTGCTCTACCTCGACAGCGGGGCTATGTATCGAGCCGTCACCTGGCTGGCCCTGGAG
>JBARVK010000345.1:0-4002 GCA_049646225.1 Nodosilinea sp. | reverse complement strand
GGTGTGCACCTGGGGGTGGCTGAGGCAAAACAGGTCGTTAAACACTAGCGGGCTGAGGGGGTCGCACAGGTCTACTAGCTTGGCGGGCGGGTTGTACAGGTGTCCGCCTTTGTCGGAGGGGCTGATGATGAAGACGCCGATATCGTGGCGCTGGGCAGTGTCGATCGCAGCCCAGTTGTCCTGGTTGACGTAGTACCAGTGCAGATTGACATAGTCGAACTGGTCCGATGCGATCGCCCGCTGAATTACCGCCGTCGGCGCGTGGGTAGAAAAGCCGATAAACCGCACCCGCCCCTGGCGCTGAAACTGCCGCGCCACCTCCATACAGCCGCCGGGACGCAGGGTCCAGTCCAAAATTTCGGCGGTATTGACGCCGTGAATGCCGAGCAGATCTACGGTTTCAAGCTTGAGATTGTCTAGGGACTGAGTAAGGTGCTGACGAAACTCGGCGGGGTCGGCGGTGGGGGAAACTTTGGTCTGTACGATCATGCTGCTGCGGTCTAGCTTCGGCAAAATCTGCCCCAGCTGAATCTCAGAGGTGCCATAGCCTCGCGCTGTCTCGATGTGGTTGATTCCTACGTCCAGCGCCCGATGAATTGTGGCTTCCAGGTTCTCCTGATTTTTGGCTGGTACATCGGCCAGGGGCACATCTTTCCACGAGTGCTGATACCGCATGCCACCGCAAGAAAACACGGGCATCTGAAGCTCGGTGCGACCAAAGCGACGGTACTGCATAGGGTGGGGTGCTCAAAAGGGCAGAGGGCTATCCCTCACGGTAATCAAGGGATTGCTGGTTGTAAAGGTAAATCGCGCTGAATCAGCAACCGTTGGTGACCGAAGGGTAGGGTGATTAGCCATTTGAGTCTAAAGGCGTCAGGAACCGTTAGCGTCGGGCATAGTTTTCTTCAGCCTGGGGTCTCCCGACGGCGGCTGACCAGTCGTGCCCTGTACTACAAACGGTGGGGCAACGTAGTCGGCGGGCAGGTAGGCCGGGGGTCGGGTCGAATGGTTGCCGTCCCGCAGGGCCGAGAAAGTGGGTGACAAAATTTCAATGTCGGCAGCGTTGCAAAAATCTTGAATATTTTGATGTAGGTGAGAGTAAATAGCCGGCATTTTTTGAGGAAAAGCGGTGTAGGCATTGAGCTGATAGCTGACGTTAAAGTCATTAAGCGCCGTCTGTAGCACAAAGGGCTCAGGCGTAGAGGTGATATCAGGGGTAGCCTTGGCGGCCTCAATCAGCACCTCGTGTACCTTGCGCCAGGGCAAGTCGTAACCCAGGGTAATAGTGGTATAGAGCAGTAAAAACTTTTGAGACTCGCGACAAACGGCGCTGTAGTTGGTGACGTTGCTGTTGAGCACTGAGGCATTGGGAATGGTAACGGTCTCTCGCTTAGGGGTCAGCACGCGGGTGACAAACAGTGACTTGTCTTGCACCTCGCCCACGACCTCGTCAATGCGGATAAAATCGCCCAGCTGAAAGGCACGGGTGTAGATCAAAATGATCCCCGACAGGGCATTGGCCACTGCCGATGACGACCCCAAGGTCAGCAGCGCCCCAAGAAAGATGGAAATGCCCTGAAAGGCTGGCGAACCAAACCCAGGCAGGTATGGCCCGGCTACAACAATGGCGATCGCCACAATCAAGAGTATTGCCAACCGAACCGTGGGCTGAACCCACTCGGGGTAAAACCAAGGATAGACATCATGACGGCCCAGTTCGACAATGACCTGCCGGGCAAACTCAATCACGTAGTGGGTGATCACGGCAATCATGCCAATCATCGCTAGCTCAGGTAGGTAGGCTACAAACGACTGAGCCAGCAGGCTGAGCCGAAAGGCCATGTTTTGCAGCAGGCTATCGCCAAACTCTGCCGTGGCTGGAAACTGACTGAGAACGAAGGGGATGTACAGGTATAGGGCGACTAAAATCAACCCCAGCCGCAGCAACCGCACGAGTCCGGCCAGCAAATAGCTGGTGGCCCCAGAGCCTAAAACCTGCACCGACTGAACCTGGATGGCTAAGGTATCGTCGTTGCGCCGCTGCTGGATGTAGGCGAACAGCTTAGAGCTGCCGAACAAAATGCCTCGCAGCACCAGAAACACCGCAGTGGTGCTAATGAGAGTTAGGCCAATGTTGGTGACAATGCGCCGAATACTGCGCTGTTCGCGGTAGTCGATAATGCCCTGCTGGATGCGCTCTACGGCTTCGGTGGCTAGCTCAGGATGGGATTGGTCGTAGGCCTCAGCATCGACCTCACGCACGGTAAACAGCACGGCATCGCCCACCCGCACCACACTTTGGTTTTCCTCGATCGCAGCGCGAATGGTAGCTGGTTCAAGATCGGAGTTAGCCGCGATCGCCCCCACCCGCTGGGTAATAATCGCCGCCCGCTCTTCTGCCGAGGTGACCCCCTCAATCCCCTGCTTGACGTAGAACAGTGGCTCTCCATTTAGCACCACCGGAAAGCCGTCGACTATGTTGCCCACCACCGCCTGTGAAGGAACCGGGCTGGTGCTCTCGCCCCCAGGGTGCTCTACCCCGGCGTTGTCTGAGGGCGGGGCTGTTAAATCTCCAGTGGCTAGCGTGGGCGGTACGATCACCAGCAGCACCATCGCCAGGCCCAGCAGCCAGCCTCTAAGCCGTCGCCCCACCCAAACTCGCCAAGGTACCCAAAAGCCCATAGTGTTGACCGCTTTTTCACCATAGTAGGGGTTGGGGAGCGATCGCTCCCCAACCCCTACATTACTCTGGCCTAAACTCAGAGATTAAAGAATCATCGGCTCACGGATCTACAGCTTGCGAACGCTAGCCTGACCGTCTTTGACCTCGCCCACCAGCACCTCGGTGGCCACACCCACAAACAGGCCATTGTCGAGCACGCCGGGGATGTTGTTGATCGTCTTCTCTAGCCCAGCGGGGTCATCGATCGCATCGAATTTGACATCCAAAATCATGTTGCCCTGGTCGGTGATCACCGGGCCGTCTTTCTTGATCCCCATGCGCAGGTCGGGCTTACCCCCCAGGGCCTCTAGAGCCTTGGTGACAGGGGTAACGGCCAGGGGCATGACTTCCACGGGCAGGGCAAAGGTGGTGCCCAGCTTATCCACCAGCTTCGAGCTATCCACCACCACAATAAATTCTTTGGCCAGAGAATCCACAATCTTCTCGCGGGTGTGGGCTGCGCCGCCGCCCTTGACCAGGTTCATTTGGGGATCCACTTC
The DNA here is from genome assembly GCA_049646225.1 of Nodosilinea sp. Lineage (GTDB taxonomy): Bacteria > Cyanobacteriota > Cyanobacteriia > Phormidesmidales > Phormidesmidaceae > Nodosilinea. The sequence goes on along the minus strand of JBARVK010000345.1, from coordinate 780 downwards.
GTCGGCCCCGTCGATGGCCAGGGCGATGTCGTCAACTTCGTCTAAAGTCGTTAAGGGAATGCCGTACTGCTTGGCCAGCACCGACGCCTGAAAGGAGGTGGGTACGCCCTTGATGTTGCTGATTTCGCCCCTGGCTAGCCGCTCGCCAATGAACTGGATGGCAAAGGCCGTGGTGGACCCGGTACCCAGTCCCACGACGGTGTTGGACTGCACCCGCGCCGCTGCCTGACGGCCCACTTCCTGCTTCATCAGCTTGACAGGATCCATTTCAGCCATAGCTCTGTTTTCTCCGTACGCTGCGTTTTCGGTCTCTAGCATGACCTAAACCGGTACGGCTGCATAGGGTAACAGCCGACGGATGGGCTAGGGCTTAAAAATCGTCATCCTCCTCTATGGGTTGAATGGTTTGATGCACAAGATCGTGCCAAACGGCCCGGATTTCGCTGGTGGCATTAGCAGCGTTTAGCTGCTGAGTGACCTGCCCCGAATCGACCTTGAGTTCTGGAAACGCCAACAGCAACATAGCGATATCGCGCCAGTCGGTACCTGACTTGGGTTTGCCGCGCCGTTGGTAAAACGCAATCACTTTCTGGGCGATTAACGCGGGGGGCGTTAAGACCAAAACCTGCTCGATGCGTTCAGCCGGGGGCAGTGTCGCCACGGATCTAATATCGATTAAATGACGGTTACCTGTCTTTTGGAGCTGATAGATGCGGTAGCCTAGACCGGCTTTTACCTCTCGAACACGCACCGCAATTTGAAATCGCTCGGCCAGCCAAC
>JBARVK010000344.1:0-3507 GCA_049646225.1 Nodosilinea sp. | reverse complement strand
ACTTTATGGGCCTGCCGGGGGAAATGGCCCAGGTCGTTGACCAAATTCACCAGCCTGGCCGCATTGACATTCGCAAGACCCCGGCTATGGTAATCGCGTCGCTGGTGGCCATTACCTCCGGCGGCAGTGCGGGGCCAGAGGCTCCGCTAGTGCAGGTCAACGGCAGCTTTGGCAGCTGGCTAGGCGACATCCTCAAACTGGATACGGCCTCGGTGCGAGTGCTGACCTTTTGCGGCATGAGCGCGGCCCTGGGTGCGTTTTTTGGGGCCCCGATTGGAGCCGCTATCTTTGCTCTAGAAATTCCCCATCGGCGCGGCCTGGAATATTACGAGGCCGTTGCCCCGGCGGTGATTTCGGCCATTCTGTCGTTTGCCGTTTTTCGCATCAGCACGGGGATCACCATCGGCGGCTTCTATCACTTTGAGTCGGTGCCTCCCCTGACCCCCATGAACCTACTGGAAGGATTAGTTCTCGGCGTCGTTGGGGCTGGGGTGGCCGTGCTGTTCATCGCTGTCTTTCGGGCCGTGGGCTATCTGCTCGGGCCGCTGGAGCACTACCGAATTGTGCTCGCCACCCTGGGCGGACTGTCGATTGGGTTGATTGCCTTTTTCTTTCCTCAAACGCTGTTTTTTAGCGAAGAGCAAATTCACAGCGTGATCGAGACGGGCATGTCGCTGGGCGTTACCATGCTGCTGCTGATTGCGGTGGCGAAGATGTTTGCCATCAGCGTTACGCTGCACTCCGGGTTTTTGGGCGGGTTTATCTTTCCGCTGTTTTTTATCGGGGCCAACGTCGGTTTGGCGATCGCCCTAGCGGTACCCCAGGTGCACCCCACCGTGGGCATGGTCTGTTTGATGGCCGCCGTCAATGTCGCCGTGACTAAAACCCCGATTAGCACCAGCATTATTCTCAGCGTGCTGTCGGGTACCGCCATGCTGCCCGTGATTGTGATTGCCAGCTTTACGAGCTTCCTGCTGACCAGTCAGGTCACCATGATTCGCACCCAGCGATCGCGCCAGGCTGACAATGCCAGTCTTCCCGCCAGGGCTCAAAACGGTCTCGCCGTAGGGTAAAAAGTCCGCCAGGCCATATCTAACCCCTCAGCCCCCCAGTTCTGTAGCGCTTAGCACAACACCCTGCTGGTCTGGCCTGTTCAATGTCAGAAGAAGATGACTAGACAGCTCTTCACAACCTAAATCCGTACCCAGGAGGGTTGGCCAAAACCGTCGCGATCGATCGGTTAACTTTACTCGGCAACGTCTTGATGCGGCCAGGCCGTTAGCGCTGGCCATCTCACCAACCGCCTAAAAGGGCAGAGTACGTCACCCCATGCAGCAATCTGCGCGTCGTGTCTTAACCGGAGTTATCTTCTTCCTGCTGACGGTGCTGGTCGCCATCCTGGGGTACATCTGGTTTGGCTGGACGCCCTTAGAGGCCATCTACATGGTGGTGATTACGATTTTTGGGGTGGGCTACGGCGAGGTAAAGCCCTTAGACACCCCGTTTCAGAGAATTTTTACGATTCTCGTCATTATCGCCGGCACCACATCGGCGGTTTATAGCGTAGGAGGCTTTGTTCAAATGGTCACCGAGGGAGAGATCAACCGCGCCTTTAACAACCAGCGCAAGCAGCTGACCATCGCCAATCTGCAAGACCACGTGATTATCTGCGGGTTCGATCGCATGGGCCAGGTGCTAGCCCGCCAGCTCGACGACGCCCGCCAGCCCTTTGTGATTATCGAAAGCCAGCCCGATCGCATCGAGGTGGCTGAGGCCTCGGGCTACCTGCACTACCCCGGCGACGGCACCCACGAGATCACCCTGGAGGAGGTCGGCATTCATCGGGCCAGGGCGCTGGTGGCGGTGCTGCCCGACGACAAAGCGAACGTGTTTATCACCCTCACCGCCCGCGACCTCAACCCCCGCATCAAGATTTTGGCCCGGGGCGAGCTGCCTCCCACCGAGCGCAAGCTGCGCCTGGCCGGGGCCGACCACATCGTGCTGCCCGACACCATCAGCGCCATTCAAATCTCCAACCTGATCGTGCGCCCCACCGGGATGGATTTTTTGAACAACACCTTCGAGCGCAGCTACCTCAACGAATTTCTCGCCAACGTTGAGGTGCAAATGGAGGAGCTTCAGATCAAAGAAGGCTCGCCCTTTATCAACAAAACCCTGATGGAGCTGCAGGTGCGCGGCAAGGGAGCCTTTATGGTGATTGCCCTGCGCCGCCTCAACGATCGCCTGATCTTTCGCCCCTCCGCCACCCAGCTGCTAAACGTCGGCGACTCGCTGATCATTCTGGGCCACCAGGACAAGCTGCCCCAGTTTGCGGAGCACTACCACCTCAAGCGCTACCACCTCAACCACCACCACCAAAGGCTTTCGGCAGCATGATCGATACGCTGTGGCTGTTGCTCTGTTCTGGCCTCGTATTTTTGATGCAAGCTGGGTTTATGTGTTTGGAGTCGGGGCTGACCCGCTCTAAAAACAGCATCAACGTCGCTATCAAAAACCTGGCCGATTTTGGCATCTCTGCCGGGCTGTTCTGGCTGTTTGGCTACGCCCTCATGTTTGGCGATACCCAGACCGGCTGGCTGGGCCGCACCGGGTTTGCCCCCGCCTTCACCGACCAGCCCGATCGCGCGGTGTTCTTTCTGTTTCAAATGATGTTTTGCGGCACCGCCACCACCATTGTTTCGGGGGCGGCGGCGGAGCGGCTTAAGTTCCATGCCTACATCCTCCTGGCGGTGTTTCTGTCGGGGTTTATCTACCCGGTGTTTGGCCACTGGGTCTGGAACGGCACTGCCGCCGGCAACCCTGGCGGCTGGCTAGAGAATCTCGGCTTTGTAGACTTCGCGGGCTCCACGGTGGTGCACAGCGTGGGGGCCTGGTTTGGGCTGGCGGTGGTGCTGGTGATTGGGGCGCGGCAAGGGCGCTTTACGGCCAAGGGAGAATCGCAGCCGATTCAGGGGGCGAATATTCCCTTTTCGGTGCTGGGGGCTATGCTGCTCTGGTTTGGCTGGATTGGCTTCAACGGCGGCAGCACCCTGACCCTCAGCGACCAGGTGCCGGGGATTGTCGTGAATACCGTCATGGCCGGAGTGGGCGGCATGATCACGGCGGCGGTGCTCAGCAACGTGAAACACAAGGTGGTGGATGTCGGCCAGCTGATCAATGGCTCCCTGGCGGGCCTGGTGGCAGTCACGGCCTGCTGCAATGTAATCAATGTGCCCCTGGCGGTCATCGTGGGGGGCACGGGGGCCGCGATCGCCCTTCTAGCCTCCCAACTGCTCGATCGCTGGCAAATTGACGACGCCGTCGATGCCTTCCCCGTCCACGGGGCGGCGGGCATGTGGGGCACCCTCTGCGTGGGCCTGTTTGGCCAGCTCGATGCGATCGGCACCGGGCTGAGCCGGGGCAATCAGATCATGGTGCAGATCTTTGGCATTGGCGTTGCCGCCGTGTGGACCTTTGGCCTGGCCTGGGTGGTGCTGACCCTGGTGA
>JBARVK010000343.1:0-2460 GCA_049646225.1 Nodosilinea sp. | reverse complement strand
GTTCTTCGACAAAATAGTAATGCCCCGCTCCCGCTCCAGGTCGTTGGAGTCCATCACGCAGTCGGGCACGTCTTCCCCTTCGCGAAAAATACCGGACTGCTTAAGCAGGGCATCTACCAGAGTGGTTTTGCCGTGGTCAACGTGGGCAATAATTGCAACGTTGCGAATGGGAAGCGTCATAGCTGTGTAAAACCTTGGCGAAAATAAGCGGGCACCGAAACCACCCCCGAGCGCCAAACTTAAGAAGGCTCAAGACAAGTTTCGAATATGCAAAAAGACTTAACAATTGTAGCTCACTAAACAGACGCTTAACGAAAGCGGCTGGGCTAAGTTGAGCTAAAAAAAAGGAGACACCCATGGCGTCCCCTTTTTTAGGATTGATTCAAAGCGTTAGAACCAGGTGGCTAGACTGTTGCAGTAAACCTACATCGTCATGCCAGCGGCCTGAACTTTCTCGACCTGCTTTTTCTTTAGCACCAGCATGATCTGGGTGAGCATCACCGCAGCCAGGAAGGCCACCAGGCCTTTGATACGATTGGGGCTTTGCAGCACAATTTCAGTATCCATCTGACCAAAGCCACCTACGTTAGGGTTGCTGGTCAGGGGCTTGCCGGCTTCAACTACATCCCCGCTAGCGACCAACAGGTCGGGGCCAGCCGGAATGGTTTCTGTAACGCTGTTGCCGTCCTCAGACTGAATGGTGACGAGGTAACCACCCGCCGCCTGGGGTTCGACATCGGTCACGGTGCCGCTGGCGGTGGCATTGTAGACGGTATTGTTACTGGCCTGGCCGGTGGGGTACACCTGACCTCGGCCCCGGTTGCCGCCTACGTGGATCTGATACTTACCGAAGGACACCGACTTGTCTTGGCCGGGGTCGGGCGACAGCACTGGGAAGACAATTTCTTGGTACTGCTCACCGGGCAGAGGACCCACCAGCACGATGTTTTCCTGGGTATCGCTGTAGGGCAGGAAGTAGGTGCTACCGACTTCCTCTTTAAGCTCCTCAGACATGCGATCGGGAGGGGCAATCTTGAAGCCCTCGGGCAGAACCACCACAGCGCCTACATTGAGACCGCCCCGGCTGCCGTCGCCCAGCACCTGCTGAGTGTCGAGATCGTAGGGAATTTCAACCTTGAGCTTAAACACAGAGTCGGGCAGAACCGCCTGGGGCACTTCTACCTTGGTGGGCTTGGCCGCCAGGTGGCAGTTGGCACACACAATGCGGCCCGTGGCTTCACGGGGAGCAGCGTAGTTTTCTTGAGCCCAGAAAGGGTAGGCCTCGGCGGTCTGAGGCACCGCTAGCCAGCCGGCAAACACCGTCAGAACGGCGGCGCAGGCAATGGCGAGGGGGCGCAGGCCGTTGATTAACGAAGTGAGTCTATTCATGCGTTCAAAAGTTAGGTCAACTGGGGTTGTGTCAACGGGGTGTGGCGCTGCAGGTTGCCAAAGCGCAGGCCTAGTTAGGCCCACCAGGGCGAATCGCCGGTACGAAAATCGGTTTCGGTCCAGTCGCTGAGGGTTACTTTGTCGTCCTCAGTCACATCTGCGTGGGCCAGAGCTAAGGACAGTGGGGCCGGGCCACGGACTACTTTGCCGGTGGCGTCGTACTGAGAGCCGTGGCAAGGACACATAAATTTGTTTTCGCTGGCATTCCAGGGCACCACGCAGCCCAGGTGGGTACAGATAGAGCTAATGCCATAGCTCTCCAAGGTTCCACTTTCCTGAATGACCAGGTAGGTAGGGTCACCCTTGAGCCCCTGCACCAAAACGCGATCGCCTGGCTTGTGCTCGTCTAGGAACGCGCTGGCAATCACGTCGTTGCCCAACTCGTTTTTAGCGGTCACCCCGCCCCCGGCGCCGCCGCTAGAAGGCGGTACGAAGTACTTAACGACCGGATAGAGCATGCCCCCAACGGCCCCACTGGCGGCCCCTAGGAGGAGAAGATTCATAAATTGGCGGCGCCCCAAATCAGGGACATCGGAGGTTCCAGAAACTTGAGTCATAATCCAGACTGGTATACCTGTTTCAAATGAATAACAGCTATTAACGGCGGCAGCTGGGCCTAGGTCAACGGCAGTAGGCCGATTGTCCCAAACGCGCTTAAACGAACCCCGAGCGGGGCACCCACTGAAGTAGTCCCGACGTCGTTGACTACGCCTTTAGCTTTACCAATCGTATTATTGCACCTTGCTGTTCTCAGAAAATTCTTGGTAGAGGTAAATGAGGCTAAGCGATCGCAGGTTCCTGGGCAATGACCACCAAAAAACGCTATAAAGCAGTCATTTTGACAACTTATACCGACAATGAACGGATCTAAAACCTTATTCAAGCCAAAACGGAGGCGATTTAGAGGTTATTTAGCTAATTTTGGCGAGTGTAGCCGCAGCCTGACGACGGCTGACCACTAGGGCGTATGGTAAAGAAATGTATCGGGGGTGGCGATGGTAGGGCTAGAGC
>JBARVK010000342.1:0-2676 GCA_049646225.1 Nodosilinea sp. | reverse complement strand
GAGCGCACCTACGCCATGCCGGAGGTGCCTCAAAATTACCTCTGGCGGTTGGTGCAGGGCCTATGGCTGGGGCTAGGGGCAAGTTTTCGCTCTCCAGGACTGGTGGCGCGATCGCTCAACCCCTTTGCCTATGGTGAGCAGGCGCTTAATCTTTGGCTGCTCTACACAGCGGTCGCTCTGGTGGGGCGGCCCCAGACCTACGACATTATTCACTGCCAGTTTGGTACCCAGGGGTATCGGGGGCTGGCCTTCAAGCGGCTGCTGCGCCCCGCCCCTCGGCTACTCCTGATGTTTCGCGGCTTTGACATCAGCCGCTACGTGGAGGAAGGCGGCGATCGCGTTTATCGCCAGCTCTTTCACCATGTCGACTACTGTCTGGCCAACTGCGACTTCTTTCGGCAGCGGGTCTTGGCCCTGGGCTGGCCCACCGATCGCATTGCGGTTCATTTCTCCGGCTTAGACATCAATAAATTCACGTTTCGGCCGCGACAGCTAGCGCCAGGTCAGCCCATTCGCATCGCCACGACAGGCCGCCTTGTGGAAAAGAAAGGCCTTGAATTTGCCATTCGCGCCGTCGCCCAGCAGGCTCAGCGCCACCCAAATCTGACCTATACCATCATCGGCGACGGTCCCCTGCGCTCCGCTCTGCAACAGCTCATTGTCGATTTGCGGGCAGACGCCTACATTCACCTGGTGGGCTGGAAAAATGAGGCTGAAATCGTTGAAATTCTGGAGCGGTGCCACCTGTTTGTCGCCCCCAGCGTTACCGCCGCCGACGGCAACCAGGATGCTCCCATCAATGTCCTAAAGGAGGCCATGGCGATGGGCCTGCCGGTGCTGAGCACCTACCACGGCGGCATTCCCGAGCTAGTGGAAGATGGCGTATCGGGGTTTTTAGTGCCAGAACGGGACGCCGAGGCTCTAGCTGAACGCCTGAGCTACCTGCTCGATCATCCAGAGCAATGGCCCGAGCTAGGCCAGGCCGGGCGGCAGTTTGTAGAGCGCTATTTTGATATGCAAAAGCTAAACGATCGACTGGTGCAGGTATACGCTCGCCTGCTGGCTCCAACGAGTCCCACGGGGCCTCACCCCAGCGATCGCCCCGCGCCGTCTACCACCTCCCTACCGGCATCCCTGCATCCGGCTTCCGCAAAGAAATAGGAGTACCCCATGCCCGACCCCCTTGTCACCCTTGTCGTTGTACCCCGCGAGCGGTTTAGCTATGCCCAAACCTCGCTGGAGAGCCTCTACGCCCACACGCAGCTGCCCTTTAAGCTGGTATACGTGGACGGCAACTCGCCCAAAAAACTGCGCCGACACCTCGAAGAACAGGCCCAGGAAAAGGGCTTTAAGCTCATCCGTACCGACCATTATCTCTACCCCAACCAGGCCCGCAATTTGGGGCTGCAGGCGGTCGATACCCCCTACCTGGTGTTTGTCGACAACGACGTGGTGGTATCGCCAGGCTGGCTAGAGGCGCTGGTCACCTGCGCCGAGGAAACCAGCGCGGCGGTGGTAGGCCCCTTGATGTGTCAACACGAACCTCTCCACGCCGAGGTGCACTTTGCCGGCGGTGAATCCCACGTGTGGGTTGACAAGCTGGGCCGCCGCCGCCTGCGCGAAAAAATGTTCCACCAGGGCAAAACGGTAGCGGCAATTCGCGCCAGCCTTGAGCGCAGCCCAACCGAGCTGGCCGAGTTTCACTGCGTGCTGGTGCGGCGATCGCTGTTTGACCAGATTGGCCCCCTCGACGAGGCCATGCTCAATACCAAGGAGCACCTCGACTTCTGTATGACGGTACGCGAGGCGGGCGAAACGGTTTACTTTGAACCGGCCTCCCTAGTCACCTACGTCCCCGGGCCGCCCCAGGAGTGGGCTGACGTGCACTACTACATGCTGCGCTGGAGCAATCGCTGGACTCTAGAGAGCCTGCACCACCTGCGGGATAAGTGGAACCTGGCTGAAGATGGCTACTTCAAAACCAAGTACAAAAAAATGGGCTGGCGACGCTACGGCACCCTTATCTACCCATTCACCCAAAAGCTTACCTTTGGCCTGGGTAGTCACCTACTGGCCCGGGCGATCGCCAAAACCGAGCACAGCCTCAACCGCTACCTCACCTATCGGCACCGCGTGTCCGGGGCCAACACCAACTATTCCCGAGGTTAAGGATTTTCTAGACCCAGCCGAAAGCTTCGATCGTTCACCACTAGAATTGCTCAACCCATGCTGCCCGAACTGATTTATACCCCTGATAGTTTGCTGCGCCGCCCCCGATTTTTACTGTGGACGATGTGGCGAGACTTACTGGCCTCCCGCGAACTAGCCTGGCGGCTAATGGTGCGAGACATTAGCGCCCAGTACCGCCAAGCCGCTCTAGGTGTAGCCTGGGCGTTTATTCCACCCGTAGCGATGGCGATCGGCTTTACGTTGGCCAAAGATGCCAACGTCTTTACGGTAGGCGAAACCGATATTCCCTACCCAGCGTTTGTCATGTTTAATACCGCTCTGTGGCAGACCTTTGTCGATGCCGCCACTGGGCCAGTGCAGGCGGTGATTGTGGCTAAGCCCATGCTGGCACGGGTCAACTTTCCGCGTGAGGCCATCATCTTGGCCAAGCTAGGGGAAGTGGGCTTCAACTTCGGCATCAAGCTGATTTTAATTATTGGGCTGTTT
>JBARVK010000341.1:0-4174 GCA_049646225.1 Nodosilinea sp. | reverse complement strand
CAGCACGCCATCGCCTATCTGCACCGCGCCGGTAACCACTGGGTTCAGCAGGGAGTTGCCCACTAAAACTTCACCGTCTAGCCGCGCTTCCACAAAGCCTTCGTAGTCGATGTCGACCTGGTTTAGGGCCACAATTAACCCCTCAGCTGTGGGCGCTTGCTTCGTCGTCACCAGGGCGATGGTGGCTCCTTGAATGGGCAGTCGCCCCGTCACCACAATCTCGCCGCCGCCGTAGTTGGCTCGCAGCTGCTCAACCAGCAGCTGCTCAAGGTTGAAGCGAATGCTGCCAGTCAAATCAGTCACTGGCTGCGATAGGGCCGTACTGACTAGCACACCGTCCTGAAATTCGGCCCGGCCCGCCACCGCCGGGTCGTCTAGGGTGCCGCCAATTTGCAGGCTTACGCGGCCCTGCCCCCCCTGCCAGCCCAGGCGCTCGTCGGTCACCAAATTCAGCAGTTCTAGGCCCTCGTTTTCTAAATTTACCAGCACGCTAATTTGCTTGCTGTCGGGCTGAACGGCCATAAATGGCAGGGCGTAGGGAATCTCTCCGGCGACGGTAACTTCGGCGGGGGCCACCACCACAGCGGCCCCATCAAAGCGCAGGCGGGCGTCGTCGTAGGTAAAGTCGAAGGCTACCGACTCCAGGGGTTGCTCGTTCAGGCTGGGGTTAGTCACTGCCAGTTCCCCAACCACCACTGGGTTTTCCAGGCTGCCGTCGAGGGTGGCCACCAGCGCCAGTTCCCCATCGGCCTCGACTGGGCTATCCACAAACAGCGCCGCCAGCTCCACCGGCACGCCGCTCATCTCAAGCTGGCCGCTGAGGTTATCTGCGCTGCCGTCGCCCACAAAGCTAATGCGCGTGTCGTCGGCCTCAAATAGCAGCGGGGCGATCGCAAAGCCACCCTGGTCATAACTGGCCGCCAGGGTAAAGCGATTGCACAGGTCGCTCGGCCCAGGGACAGCCGCATCGAGAGGTTGGCCAAACTCACTCGATTCAACCGTTTGAACCATGGCACCCGATTCCATCGCGGCCGAGTCGCAGGCGATCAAATTACCCCAGGTCCAGTTTTGACCCTGAATATCGGCTGTGGCCTGTAGAGCATCGGTCGCAAACCCGTCGCCCTGTAGGGTGACGGTACCGCTGAAGCGGCCCCTCAGGTCGGCCAGGGCGGGTAGGGCAATCTCGGTGTCGTCCTCCTGCTCTTGGTGACGAGCCAGAAATAGGGCAAAGGCCTCTAGCTGCTCCAAAAAAGGAGCTGGGGGCAAACTGGCGTCATTCAGGTCGAGCACCTCGGCCCCAAACCCAGTTGCCGCCTCACGGGGTAGGCCGATGTCGGCAAAGGTTTCCCAGTTGAGGGTGGCCAGCAAATCCTGAAAGTTGCCCGATACGATGTCGATCTGGGCGTAGTACTCGGGGGTGGGCGTGCCCAGATCGTCTAGCCAACCACTGATCAAGTAGCGGCTGTCGTCGAAGCGGAGGACAGCATTGGCGAGTTCAATGCGGCCATCGCTATAGGTAAACTCAGCGTCCAGGCTCTCGGCCAATAGAGTATCGAGGGTCGGGTTGAGAATGCTGGCGGTGCCCTGAACCGAGAGATTGCTTAAATCGCCCAAGTCGGCGGTAAAGGTGCCGTCGAGGGTGCCGCCCAGGGGGCCGAGATTGGCGACGGGGGCTACCCCAAAGGCATCAATGGGAACGTTTCCGACGGTGGCGGTGAGCTGCTGATTGACGACCTGGCCCACAGCAACGGCCTCGCCTAGGCGAATATCAAACTGGCTGGGCAGCAAATCTTCATCCAGGGTGGCGAGAATGCGATCGCGCCCGCCCCGCAGCGCCACTGTACCGCCCTCGGCCAGGGCAATATTCACCGGCCCCGATAGCTGCGACTCAAAGGCCACGGTGTCGAGGGTCAGGTCGTTGACCTGGGCATTGCCCACCAGCCGCAGGTTGGCCAGCGGGCCTGTGATCTGGCCGTCAAAGCTGACAATACCGGACGGGTCGAGGCGATCGCGCACGTTCTCTGGCACCAGCTGAGCCAGGCGACCAAGGCTGTAGCGATTCACCTGCACATCCAAATCGACCGGGCCAATTGGGTTGGTCTTCCCCAGGTTGGTCGCCACAAACCCGCTGGCGGCTACCCCAGGGGCCGCAAACCGCTCTACCTGAATACCGTTGCCCGCCCAGCGAAAGGCGGTGGTCCAGTCTCCCGGCTCTAGGAGCGACGATGCCCCCGGAGTCGGGATCAGCCGGGCATTGGCAATTTGGGCCGTGCCACTGGCCTGGAGAGCGGCCAGCGATAGATTGTCCAGGTTGCCAGCGGCGGTCAGGTCGGCGGTCAGCAGCCCCCGCAGCCGCTCGGTAAACCGACTCACCGGCAGGTTAGCGGTGCTGATCTGAGCTGTCCAGTCTCCCCGATCGAGGCGGGCGGTGGCGGTGGCGTCGAGAGTGCCCTGCTCGACCTGGAACTGGGCATTGTCGACCACCAGGGTATTGTCTCGGTAGGTCAGCTCACCGCGACCGGGGTAAGTGGCCTGGGGCAGCCGAAACTGGAGCCTCGCCAACGGGTTTTCAAATGTGCCTCGGATACTGCCCTCGGCCAGTACCGCACCGAGGACCGCCTGGTTGGGCAGCGACAGCCCGTATCGGTTTGCCAGGGCGTCCCCCGGTAGGTCGGCTTTCAGGTCAAGGGCAAAGGCCGGGCTGCCCTCGGCGTCCAAATCGACCTGGCCTACTCCGGTGACAAAGCCGCCCTCAATCGGCACCGCCCGCAGGGTTTGCAGGTCGATCTGTTGTTGGGTCGCCACAAAGCTAGTGGTCAGGGTTTGGAGGGTGACTTCGTCGAGCTGCACCAGGCCCTGGTTTTGCAGGCGTCCGGTCAAGCGGGGCTGGTCAATGTCGCCCGTTAGCCTACCGTCAAAGCCAAACTTCCCCGCAGCAGCGATCGGCAAGTCGGTCTCTAGCAACTCGGTCACGGTGGCGATCGCGATCTCTGGAATCTCAATCGCCAGGTCGTAGCCATTGTCTAGATCCACCGTTCCCGCTGCCGTCAGGGGGATATCCTCTAGCTGCAGGCCTGCCTCGTCAACCACGATTTGCTGACCCCGAAACCGCAGCTGGGTGTCGATGTCGGTGATCGGGGCCGGCAGCCCGGCTACCTGCACTTCACCATTGCGCAGGCGAGCGGTGCCCTGGGCCGCATTTAGGAAACTGTCGCTCTGCGATCGCAGTTCTACCGTCAGATTGCTATTCAGGGTGCCATCAACAATGCCTAAAGAGTGAGGGAGAACCAGGTTGAACCCGACGGTGGGCAGATCCTCAGTGCGCAGGGCGATATTAAACGCCCCCTCGTCCAGGAGACCATCCCCCTTGACGGCAAAAGTGCCATCCCCGATGCGGCCCTTGGCGTCAAACAAAATTTCCTGCAAATCTTGCTCAGCCGGGCTGAGAAACTCAGCACTGCCGTTCAGGTCGGTGATCACAATCGCTTCAGCTTTGACCACCGCCTCGTCCTGGGGCATGTCCCTGAACAGAGACATGCGCCCATTCTGCATCTGCACTCTGGCCAATTCCAGCTCAACCAGGCCGCCTTGGTCTTCTTCGGGGTCTGGTAACGTTAGGTCAATCCAGCGACCGTCGGCGGCCTGAATTACGTCTATGTCGGGCTCAATGAACGTCAGGCTGTAGCGCAGGGTGCGGTTGAGCAGCAGTTCAGACCAGTTAAAGGTTAGATCTACGGCCTCTGCCGTGGCCTGCGTCGCTACCGCCTCGGTGGGGGGTAACGTCGAGGGTCCCAGTCGCACTCCATTCCAGGTCAACCGCTTAAACTCGCCCAGCTCAAAGGGGCGATCGAGGCTCTTCTCTAAGGCCGTTTCTACCCGAGGAATTAGACTATGGTCAATCAGGTCATCACCCCAGACCAGCGCCGCGCCGCTGCCCACCAGGGCCAGTCCTCCCAGCCCTGCGCCCACTCTGAACAGGGTGGGCGAAAGCCAACGCTGAAGCCCGTTTTGGTCAGAATTAGGTGGCGGGCCGCTAGACTGAGTCATTGCATTCTCAAGCTTAGGACTGATAGGGGATAGACCCTACCCAAAAGTCACATAGACCCTAGCGGTGATTAGCTCTGGAGGCAAGCCCCCCTTTGGGAGACTTGACATGCAATTACCAGTGGTATTG
>JBARVK010000340.1:0-6222 GCA_049646225.1 Nodosilinea sp. | reverse complement strand
ATTAATGGTGATGTAGTTTTGATCGTCCTGCCAGAAGATCAACCCGGCCCGCCCCTTTTCTCCCTGTCCTCGTCGCCAACCGGGTGGACAATTTTGCACTTGTAAGTCGGCAAAGTGGGGATGCTGCCAAGGTAGGGTATAAGCGGTGCGTCCAGGATTAGGCTGTTGGCAATTAGCCTGAACTTTGACGCCCAGACGTCCGGTCAACATCATCTGCCCCTGACCGAGGGTACGTTCCCACACTTGTTGCCCTGTTGGAGTGACACGCTGTGCCAAGGGCTGGGCAGCGCCTGCAAAATCATCAGCGATCGCGACCTCCTGACCAAGCTTGTACCAGGGCTCGCCCACATTCGTTAGGCCTGGGAGCATAATTTGCCGGGCGTGGGCTTCAAAGGCACGTATATACTGTTCGGGATTTTCCTCTTTAGCCGCCATCCCCACGCCGGTCGCCTGCGCCAGCCGCTGGTCAGAAAAGGATTGATTAAATACTAAGACACCGTCTAAATACAGACTGAAGGTCGATCCCTCGTCCACGATTTGCAAAGCGTGAATTGTATTCGGTTGGAGATGCCAGAGTTCGCTAACGGCGAGAATTTCTGCCTGGCCGTCAAGGTAAAGGTGCAGCTCACACCGATGCCCATTTGCCCAAAACAACCAGTAGTTCTGCGAATCTTCTACTCGCCAAATTAGCCCTATGGTCGTAGTCTCCCACGAGGTTTCGATCAGGGCGTGAATCAGCCCGCTCGCCTGTTGCCCGGACAACCAGGCGATGCTGTCGGTTTGCGCGGCATAGGCCCCATGATTGGTCAAACTAAAACGGCCTTGCCCCCGCCAAATGCCTCCAACTTCAGCGGAGGTTTGCGCTAGAGCACCCTCTCCGGTCAGGGCATCAGCGGCCCAGGCGGTGCCATGCCAGGTCGCCATGGACGGCAGCTGAGCTACCTGCGCCCCGTAGAGACGGGTATCTACTCGAAAGCTGATTTGCCCGAGTACGCTTTGATATACGGCGGCATACACCTCTGGATCGTCACAGAAGGCATCGACGGCAATGGGGCGCAGGGCAGGGGCAGCGCCGAGACCGTGGGCTTGGGGAATCGACGCGGCATAGTAAGCGGCTCCCTGCTGTCTGAGAATGACGACGTAATACACCTGCAGGTTTTGCAGCCCTTTAAACGCCGTCATTAACTGATGGCTCACCCGCGTTTGCAGGGCGCCGTTTTGGTGGCCTGTGGCGTGAATGACGAAGCCATTGCCGACCTCGCGGGGGTTTGGGGGGACGGCCTGGGGAAACCACCCGAGGGCCAAGTTATCGTCCAGGGTGGGTACCGAGAACCGTTTGGCCCAGTCCGGTGAATGCCGAATCCAGCCCCACCAGCGCCGCATGACACCCGCTTTTTGAGGGCTTCGCAACCAGCGCCCCAAACGAGTGAACGGCGGTTCGGTTTCGCTGCCAAGCCACCAGCGGCGCAGACGTTCTTTCAGGGGTTCGATGCGCTCTGCCTGGGATGTGTTATGCCCGTTCAGCAGGAGTACCCCAAAAGCCAGGCCGGGCTCTCGACGATAGGGCCCATAGGCAATGCCCTGCCGCTCCCATCCCGCTCGTATCAGGGGCTGAAATCGCAAAGCTCCATTGTCAATAGCTATTTGGCGCTCTCGATCAATGCCTCCCCGTCGCGCACCGCTGGTACTGCGGGTTCCCAGCACCTTACCCCTGGGATGAGGATCGGTAAAGGTATCAACCATCAGGGGTTCGATCTGAGTTGGGCTTGCAACAGCTTGCGAATCTTGAATCAGCATGGCAACGGTTAATTGAGACGATAGCGACGGAACACTTCATAGGGTTGAAAGAAGCAGTCTAGAAACTGCCCCTGAGCTACATCGGCCAGCGTTGACCATTGCGGCACCGGCTTTAGACGAGTCATCTGAGAACGGTGTTGTTCTAAGGCCTGCCGTTTGCGATCGCGCACATCTTGAATATCGACTACCCACTGAAATTCCCGCAGCAAGCGGCGAGCGGCGGTTCGACTGGCTTGGCTAGGGCTGGCAACAGCCGTTTGCCCCTGGGGCTGGGCAGCAGAGGCGGCTCGTTCCACAATCCAGGGCCGATGATGCCAAAACCACACCGGGTACTCGTAGACTGTGGTGGCAAGGCCCCACTGCCGCACCGCCAGGGTGACAATCTGCTGGGTTGCATCGTGGTCGGGGATACCGTCCTGACCGTAGGGGACATAAACTTCTTCTGGAAACACCTTGAAGAGAATTTGCATCACCTTCTGCAGGGCCTCGGTCCTGTGTTGCGTTAACGTGCTGTCCTGAAATCCCAAGGCGAAGACATCGGCTTCAGGCACGCCCAATTTAGCGGCCGCCGCCAGCGCTTCCTGGGCTCGAATAGCCTTCAATTCTTCCGGCTGAATCAGCCCTCCGTGGGACTGGCTACCATCCGTCATAAACACAATTTTGATGGAGGCACCCACAGCTTTCTTCTGCAAAATGGTCCCCCCGCACCCCAGGGTTTCGTCGTCGGGATGGGGGGCAAACACGATGGCAGATCGGCTAAGCTGGGTGCGATCGCTGGCGCGGCAGCGTTGGTTGAGCTGCCAGCGATAGGTACGCCGCAGGGCAGAATCAAACACAGGTGAAGGGGTCAGGTTCATGGGCTCACATTCTCGCGAAAACTGGGAAGCCTAACGGGTCATGCGCTTAACGGGGCTTTCTGACAGGGGCTAAATGAGGTGGCCTCTTCACGATTCAGCATTTGCAACGGGCACATCTGCAAATCTAGATATAGACGCCGTAGGTCGCCTGCAACTTTATCGAAGGTGAATCTCTGCAAGGCTCGCTGACGGCTGGCTGCCCCCATCGATTGCCGCAGTTCCGCATCATCCAAAAGCTGCAGAATGGCAGAGGCCATGGCATCAGCATCATCCCGCTCGACAATCAGCCCCGTTTCGCCAGACTGTACTAGCTCAGGGAAAGCGCCAGCGGTGGTCGCCACCACCGGCAACCCCGACACCATGGCCTCGGCAATGGGCATGCCAAACGCCTCGTGACAAACGGAGGGAAACACAAAAATATCCGCCTGCTGGTAAAAGGCCGGGAGTTGGGACGGCAGCACGATGCCCGTAAAGGTGACGGGATTGGCCATGGCACTTCCGACCCGCTCGTTCATCTGGCTCATATACCCCCTGAGGTAGTCCGACCAGGCATCCCCCTGGTGAAAGCGGGCCAGAGCCGAGATCTGCTCATCATCACTGATGCCGACTAAATACTCAAAGGGAATCACCCCAATCGGCCCCACCACCGTCAGCTTCGCCGTGTGCTCCCGCTCGACCACGCGCTGAAAGGCCTCCAGCAGCGTATGTACACCTTTTTCAGGACATACCCGTCCGACAAACAGAATGTTTTTGGTGGTGGCGGTTGCGGCGGTTGCGGGCTCGGCCTGATGATTGAGATAATTGTCCACATCAACGCCGTTATAAATCGTGGCACAGCGCTCAGCCATTTGAGGAAAGCGCTGCTGGGTCTGCCCTGTGATGTACTGACTGGGCGTAATTACCCGGTCCACAGCCGCTAAGGACTTCTCTAACCGGCGTCGATTGAGTTGGTTGAGCCACTCGCAGTGCATGTGCAAGACCACCTTCATTTTTGGATTGTGGCGGCGAATGGTTGGCGCAAACTGGGCCAGGTTGTGGATATGCACAATATCGACGGGGCGCTGCTGGAGGTCTTGGGCGATCGCCTCAGCAAACCCGCGATAGTAGAGATCCGAAGCAAAGCTAGGGCGACGAGTCGTAAACCAACCGGGTACCTTCTCCAGGCGCTTTAGCCAGCGTTCATCCTGCTGAACCGGGAAATAACGGTAGCAGATCCCCTCAATAGTTTCTTCATAGGCTTTGGGTCCAGCCCCATACACCACCACGTCAAACTCTAAAGAAAGTCGCCGCACCAATCCATAGGTCAAAATTCCAATCGAGTCCGCTGGATTCGGAAAGCGCGTCATGACAAAGGGCTGACAGATGAAGGCTACCTTTAACCGCGGTGAAGGTGACTGAGGTGTTGCCGAGGGGGGCACCAACTCCAGCTTTTGCCGCGCCAGGGTGACGTAGGCAGCCGCACTATCCTCAGCGAAAGCTACCGTCTTGATATACGACGGCACGGCGGCAGCAAACCGCCCTTGAGCCTGCAACGCCTGCCCCAGGTCGTAATGGGCTAACCCCCACTGGGGCTGCAACACGGTAGCCTGGCGAAAATAGGTGGCGGCGGTTTGCCAATCTCCGGTTCGGCGGCGATCACACCCCAGCTGATGGTTGAAATGAGCCAGTTGCCGTTGCTGATCGGCAGAAAGCTGCCCCAGTTCAAACTGGGCATTAGCCAAGTTGGCTTGAGCTTCTCGAAAGGTAGGCTGCAGCTGAAGAGCTTTTTGATACTGGGCGATCGCTGCGTCTAGCTGACCCTGAAGCTGGAGCGCGTACCCTAAATTGTTGTACAGCGGCGCGGCTTTGGGCTGGAGCAATAAAGCCCGCTGATAGGCCGCTACCGCCTCAGCCAAATGCCCCTGAACCTGGTGGACATTACCCAAACTAAACCAAACTTTGAAGAGAGTAGGCTGCAGTTGACTCATCAGCCGCAGATGCTGCTCGGCGATCGCATAGTTGCCCATCTGCTGCGCGAGCACGCTGTAGCCGTACAGCGCCTCAACATTGTCAGGCTGGACCTTGAGCACCTGTTGATAAATCTGCTCAGCCGCCGATAGCTGATGCGCCCGCTGATGCTGCGCAGCCACCTGGATGATTTCAGCGATCGTTGCCATTCTCAACTTCCCCCTGGATCAACTGCAAACCTAAGCTGCTGTACGGCTACCGCATTCAAACCACCCTAGGTGTCGGAATCGGTACGATAAACCGACCGCCTCGCCGCTGATATTCCGACTGTTGCTGCATGATTTCTTCAGCAAAATTCCAGGCCAGAATGAGAACATAGTCCGGTTGGTCATCCAGCAGCCGTTCTACTGGATGAATGGGTAAATGATTCCCTCCCATGTAAAGACCATGTTTTCGAGGGCTCAGATCAACCACATAGTCCAGCAGCTGTTGGTCAATCCCGACATAGCTCATCAGAGTTGTAGCTTTAGCCGCCGCTCCGTAGCCAACAATGCGCTGCCCCTGCTGTTTTAGCTCTTGCAGCACGTCTTTGAGCTGTCGCTGAATCTGGTTAACCCGGTGAGCAAATTCTCGGTAGAATTCAATAGAATCCACACCGCGCTGAGCCTCGACCTGTAGAAGGTCTTGCACAGAGGGCTCCACCGCTGCTTGCTTTTCTACAAACAAACGCAAAGAGCCTCCGTGAATGGCTGTGCGCATAACTCGATTGAGATACAGATGATGACGTCGAAACAATCGATTCAAGGCCGTTACTGAGAAGTAGCAGAGATGCTGATGGTAGATGGTGTCAAATTCGCAATGATCGACTAAATCTACCACGTAGGGTACCTCAATCACTGCGACACCATTGGGTTTCAAAACAGTGTAGATGCCATTTACAAAACCATTCAGGTCAGGTACGTGGGCGAGAACATTATTGGCTAAGAAAACATCCGCCAGCTTGCCTTCGGAAGCCAATTTGTGGGCCAGTTCCTGGCTGAAGAAGGTCTCTAAGGAAGGAATACCGGCTTCCCTGGCGGCAGCGACGGGACCAGCTGCAGGGTCAATGCCCAGTACAGAAATATTGTGTTCCTTAAAGTTACGCAGCATATAACCATCATTGCTTGCCGCTTCAACAACCAGGCTCTCGCTGTTAAGCTGCCGCTCTGCCATAATAGCGATCGCGCTTTCACGAAAGTGCTGCATTAGTGATGGAGATACGGAAGAGTAATAGGGGTAGTTTCGGCAAAACAAGATTTCTGGCGGTACCGATTCCGTGATTTGTACCAGTCCACTGCTTGCAGAAAAGGCCAATTCTAGGGGAGCAAGATATTCTGGTTCTTTCAGCTGATCAACAGTTAATAGCGCGTCTGCCAATGGCGTATTGCCAAAAGACATAATCAGCTCCAAATCTTCTTGTCCACTTGCCCGACAGGAGGGAAGCCTGTCCTGAGCTATCAGCTTAGTCATACGATTTTCCTTCTCGTCTGGACAATCCCGTCTAGTCTTTACTAAACACTAATTTTTACCAGCTTTCTCCGCTAGGAAACTAGACCTAGAGAATTGGCAGTTGGGATATCAT
>JBARVK010000339.1:0-4467 GCA_049646225.1 Nodosilinea sp. | reverse complement strand
CCTCAGCACCATGAAAATGGGAGGCCATCGCTACGGGGCTTTTTTAGATGCCGCGACCACCGCCGCCAAGCTCGCCATCTACAGCACCTTTATTGAGCAGGGCAATATTCGTAAAACCGGCTTCTTGTACCACGTTGAACCCAAGCGGGTCAAAGCCATTGTGCAGGAGGTGCAGGCGGCACTGGCGGAGGGCCAAAGCCTGAAAGTGCTCAATTCTAAGGAGCCCTACTACCTGATTGCCCTCCCCTTTTTGTGGCAGGAGCACTTTCCCTGCGGCCCGACAGAGACGCGAGTCCGAATTCAGGGATTGACCCCTGGTGAGCGCAAAAATATCGAAGCAAGCCTGCCCTCCAGCGCTCCTCAGGCCCGCATCTTAGACCAGGTCGAGTTTACCGAGCTGATGGAGCTGCTCCACCGCATGTCCCAGGAGGAACTCCCCAAGGGACAGCGCATGCCCTGTAGCGACGCCCTGCTGTCTCACATCAAGTTTCGGCTGCTGCACTCGGGCACCGTCATCCAGATTGATTCGCCCCTAGTCGACATACCGCTCTATGCCTTAGCCAGTGAATCGTACTCCCCCAAGGGAGAACAGGAGCGGGTATTCGCCATGATTGACGATGTGGCCCGCTATTTTGGCCTGCTGCAGGCCTGGGTGCGCGAAGACCCCAGGGTCTTGCGTGGGGTAGAAGTCTTTGACGTCGCTCCTGAGCAGCAGCAGGCAGCTTTAGAAGAACTCGACGAAATGCTGCGCGCCTGGGCCGATAAGTATCACCAGGACGGCGGTATGCCCATGGTGCTTCAGTTCGCCGCCGGCCACCGCGAGTACGACTAGCCAAAGCGCAGGCTGACCGCAGCTAACCCTCAGCCTGGGCTAAACTGAGAGAGTCGTAAAGAAATGTAAAAGTATGGGTCATGCGGGGGGAGCTGGCCAGCGGGTAGTGGTCGTAGGGGCCGGTATTGGTGGATTAACCGCAGCGGCGCTGTTAGCCCATCAGGGCTATGCCGTGCGCGTGTTTGATCAGGCTCAGGTGGCCGGGGGCTGTGCCTCAACCTTTAAGCGGCGGGGCTTTACCTTTGATGTCGGGGCCACCCAGGTAGCGGGCCTGGAGCCGGGGGGAATTCACCACCAGATTTTTGACGAGCTCGATCTGCCCCTGCCCGAGGCTACCCCCTGTGACCCGGCCTGCGCGGTATTTCTGCCGGGAGAAACCGCGCCTATTCGGGTGTGGCGCGACCCCGAGGCCTGGCGAGCCGAGCGGCAGCGGCAGTTTCCGGGCAGTGAACCTTTCTGGGAGCTGATGCAGCGGTTGTTTCAGCCCAGCTGGCGATTTCAGAAGCGGCAGCCGGTGCTCCCCCCCCGCAGCCCATGGGATTTGTGGCAGCTGGCCCAGGCGCTGCGCCCCGATACGTTAGTAACCGTACCCTATACCTTTGCCACGGTCGGGCAGGTGCTGCGGCAGCTGGGGCTAGCAGGCGATCGCCGCCTCAAAACCTTCCTCGACCTCCAGCTCAAGCTATATTCCCAGGTCGGCGCTGACGAAACCGCCGTGCTCTACGCCGCCACCGCCCTGAGCATGGCCCAGGCCCCCCAAGGACTATGGCACCTCCACGGCAGCATGCAGGTGCTCAGCGACAGCCTGGAAAAAGCACTGGTGCGCGACGGCGGCCTGCTGCAGCTCAACCACCGGGTGCAGCAGGTGCATACCGACCAGGGCAGGGTCATAGGGGTACAGGTAAAAAATCAAAAAACCGGGCGCACCTGGGTAGAACCCGCCGACCACGTGGTGGCCAACGTCACTGTGCAGAATCTAGTGCAGCTGCTGGGCGATACAGCCCCCCGCGGCTACCAGCAACGGGTGGAGGCGCTGCCCCCCAGCAGCGGTGCCTTTGTGCTGTATTTGGGGGTTGATGGGGCCGCTATTCCCCCCGACTGCCCGCCCCACCTACAGTTTTTCTACAACTACGACGGCCCGATCGCCGACAATAACACGCTTTTTGTGTCCGTCAGCCGCCCTGGTGACGGTCGCGCCCCGGTGGGTAGAGCCACCATTGTGGCCTCGTCATTTACCGATCTGGCTCCCTGGTGGCAGGGCGACTACCAGACCATGAAACAGGCCTACACCGATGGCGCTATTCAGCGATTGTCCAGCTACTTTGACCTCCAGGAAGACCATATCATTCACGTTGAGGCGGCTACCCCACGCACCTTTGCCCGCTTTACCGCCCGTAACCAGGGAGCCGTGGGCGGGCTGGGAATGCGGGTGCGCACCTTTGGCCCCTTTGGCTTTGCCAACCGCACCCCGGTAAGCGGGCTGTGGCTGGTGGGTGACTGCACCCATCCTGGGGAGGGTACAGCGGGGGTGAGCTACTCGGCCCAAACCGTAGTCAAGCAGATTGAGGCCCTCTAGAGCCCGAGGAAACAAGAGGATAGCGCAAATCCTCAAGAAATCTTTAAAAATGCATCCTACTTAGCTGAGAAAACTCCCCCTGACCTGGGTATTATTGACGAACCTTGGGCTAGTAGGTTGGGATGACCTTCAGTAAAGTTGACTATCCCGTATATTTCTGAATGCTGAAGCCAGGTGCCGGGGTCAGTGATTTTCTCAGCTATTCACCCTAAACTATTGACGGCCAAGGCTGGCTCCCGCCGGGTTGCCGCAATGTCTACCGCTCTCACAATCAGGTCAGCAGCATGAGTCCCTGGGATTCCTTAGATTCGTGGTCAAACTACTCTAGCCGCCCTCCGGCTAGCCTAGAAGACTTGCTTTACCAACACTGGCAGTACTGGCGCAAGCAGGAAGCTCCCCATGAGCTGATCGATCGGTTTCGCCACCTGTTTCTCGATGTCGCTAGTTACCCAGACAGATCAGTGGCCAATGCCCTGATCAGCCTGTCGGAGCAAGACACCGCCGATCGCGAGTTCAAGTACGTTCTCAATCGCTGCTGCTACACCCTGATTAACCTCTGGTATACCCAGCCTCGCGACCACTGGGCGATTCCAGAACTGGTGAGACTGTTTGAGGATCTGCCCCCCATCAGCGGCCCTAACCCCAAGGCCCAAAAGGTCTACAACCTGGTCAAGGCCTTTGCTCAGACTGAGCAGTATGCCTCGCTGGCGCGGCTGCAGCAAATTATGAGCCCGGCGCGGGAGGCCAGCGTGCCCCTGAGCACGGTGATTGAAGATCAGCCGCTGGCCTCCCGCATTCGCCACTACCCCTTCCTGTACGACAACAGCCTGCTCACCAAAGACAGTGGTCAAGAGCAAAAGCAAAATATCAATGACCTTCGCCGCCGGGCCGAAACCGATCTGGGTATTCGCCTGGCGCGCTACCATGCTCAGCAGCAGATTCCGGGGCGAGCAGGGCAGGGGGGTAACCCAACACTGCTCGATGCCCCCGATCTCGATCAGGCGCTCAGGTTTTACACCGGCAAAATTAATGGCCGCACCCACCGTGACCAGGCTCGGTGGTTTGCCACCTACAGTAAAACCGTGCGCTCGTTTCGCGACTTTAAAGATGAGTTTGTCGACTATCTCATTGGCCCTATTGCGACGACGGAGCCCAAGTACAGCGGCAACCACTTTACCCGTAACCTGCGCCAGTACCTGCGCGAAACTCTGGTCGAGTTTGATGCTCAGCCGCTCAACAGCTTTATTTTGGTAGAGACCTGCCGCCGCCTGCTCAATTTTTTGGTGGTCGACAGCCCCCACCGTCCCGTATTTCGCAACTTTCGCCATTTGGTCAATGACGTGGGGCACACCCTGACCACGGGCCTACTGCTGCGGCTGGTACTGTTTTGCTCGGCGGCCAAACCGTGGCTAGAGCGCTGTTTTTCGGTATTGTTTAATCTCCACGAGCGCCGCATCTGCAAAGAGGTGCCCTGGTTGGTTACCAGCCTGGAGCACGCTAACGTGGCGCTGATTACTAACTTTGGTGACGTGGGCTATCAGTTTTAGAACCCTCCAGGCTTTGGATTCAAGGCTCTTTAAAGGACAGTTTCGCAGTAGGGACATTGCAGCGCAATGCTCATACCAGAGAGTTTTGCCTGTCGGCGTGTCTTCACTCCAGCAACGTCTGCAATAGCTCTGGGAATGGCGATCGCCTCGGGTATAGTTGTTTAGATCTGTCTCGGGGTCGATTGAGTGCCCATCGAGCCTTGATGTGAGGCGAGGAGAACTGTATTGGCAAAGGGATGGATTTGGGGCAGACGGGTTGCAATAGTGGCCATAGCGGTGGGCCTCATCCTGCGGTTTGCCAATTTAGACCGTAAGGTCTACTGGCACGATGAAGCCTACACCAGCCTGCGAGTGGCGGGCTACATTGGGCCAGCGGTGAGTGACGCCGTAACCGATCGCCCAGACCTAACGGCGGCAGATCTCCTGCGCTACCAGCAGCTGCCGCAGACGCCCTCGCTGGTGAATACCTGGAACGCGCTATCGGCCCATCCTGAGCATCCCCCGGCCTACTA
>JBARVK010000338.1:0-3157 GCA_049646225.1 Nodosilinea sp. | reverse complement strand
GCCCTAGGCCGTCTTGACACCGCCCACCGCCTCAGCCAGTCAGCCGATGCTATCCACCGTCGCCTCAAGGAGGCCGTTCATATCGGACAGCTAGCCACTGATGGACAAGAATCTCTAGAAACCCTGGCTCACCGAGTGGGGCTACTTACCCAGGCCGAATGGGATCAGCTGCGAACCGCAGACCAGGCCCGCAAAGATGCCATTCAAGTCGATGCCTTTAGCTTTGAGGAGTATCAGACCGGGACCACCGTAGAACCCCGATTCCACAAAGGCCGACCTGTAGGGGCGAATGCCATTCGCCCTGAGGAATTGGGGGTGACCAAACAGGATTTAGGATAAGTTCTCTGCCACCAGTGCGTTAGACTCCGATGCTTTACCGTAGTGGGTAGAGTTTAACGAAAGCATGATGGCGGCTAAGGGCTTTTTCAGCGACATCTCCCTCTCGGCGATCATCGCGGGCTTTGTCACCGTGCTAGTCGGCTTCACCAGCTCAGCGGTGATTGTATTCCAGGCCGCCCAGGCCCTGAATGCCTCACCCGCCGAGATCGCCTCTTGGATGTGGGCCTTAGGACTGGGCATGGGGCTCACCTGTATTAGCCTTTCCCTGCGCTACCGCGCCCCCGTCGTCACCGCCTCCGGCGTTACCCTCTTGGGCATCGGCTCCGCCTTTTGGGGGCTGATTGCTGGAGTCATGGCTCTCGCCATCTACCGCTCTAAACTCCCTAGACCATAACCACCTCAGCTCAACAACCCTAGAGACCCTCATACATGGAGATCTTATACCAAGACTAAGGAAGACCAAAGTGAGTCTTGCAATTGCTTGGCAGAGTCCCAAGGTAAGAATCTGCTTCTTTAGTCGGTTATTGTACCCACGCCCCTCCTCCGCTCAAACTGCCGCAGCCGCTGCTCAAACTGCTGCCAATGGTCTTCCATATCCGCTAGGGAGACCTCAAACTGCTGCGCGGGTTGGTCAGCCAGCGCGATCGCCACCAAACCCTTTTGCACCTCTACCCCAAACTCGGCATAGACCTCAGTCACTGCTGCTCGATAGGCTGCAATCTGCAAAAAATAATCCCCCAGCCACTGAAACTGCTTTGGTCGCAGCGCTGTTTTCCAGTCGCAGAGGTGCAGTTGACCATTCATGACCACCAGCGCATCGGGGAACCCAACATATCCTGCCGAGTGCCACACCGCCCCTTCCACCAAAAGCACCGCCTCCACCTGGGCTAGCACAGGCTGTATGGAGTCCCAGTAACCTGTTAAATCGGCGGAAATAGTAACGGACTCATCATTCAAGTAGGCGGCAATTTGCTTGTGTAGCCGAGTGCCCACCGACGAAGCCTGCCCTGAAATACGCTGAGATTCCTCAGTTCCCACCCGCTGCCGCCAGCGTTGCAAAGCTTCCCTCGACTCCGGCGGTTTAGTCGCCGATAGCACCGTCGTCACGCCAGGGTAGCAATGTCCTTCAACGTTATAAAGCATTCTATGGTGACGGCGAACCCGCTTAGCCGCATAGTGGGGAAGCTTGAGCATATTTAAGAGGTAATCGATGCCGACACCATGTATCGACCAACGACAGCCGGGGTGCGATAGCCGCTGACTTAACTGGTTAAATCTCTAGCCCTTTTTTGCTCTGTTTGAGCTGCTTATAGAGAACTTTTATGCGCTTAAAAGCTTCTTCTGGTGAGATTTTGCCGCCGGTTTGCAGACCTGAAATATAGCTAATGCGGTGGGCAAACTCTTGCAGGTTGGCGTTAAACGTGAGTTGCTGGGGTGAAAACTCGCCGTAGTAGCGACTGCGGGGGCACAAAAGATTGTCAAGTTCGCGGCGATCGGAAGCATTAAATTGGGTCATGAGTCACCCCTTCGTTTTTATTAACCTGATTATAACCTTCCCTTAATGATTGCGAATCTTAGCAAACTGTTAAGGCGGCACAATACTCCTTAACGCTGCGTTATGTAGCTGCGCCAGCCCAAAGCATCAGTACAGCCCAGCTTGTAACCCGGTCTCCAGAGTGGCGTTCTAGGCTGTGGCCGTTAACGTGAAGCCATATAGGCTTATCCCACAAACGGCAGCCCACTGCTCTAAATCGCTGAGGGCGCGATCGCGGTACTGGCCGTAGCGTTCTTTTTTACCCCGCACCTTCACGGGCAGCGGCGGCAAAATGCCAAAGTTCGGCGGCATTGGCTGAAAGTGCTTGGGTTCAGCGGACGTAATGAAATCCACTAGAGCTCCCAGCATCAGGGTCGCGGGCAGCGTCAGCAAGTCTTTACCCAAAGCTAGCCGAGCCGCGTTCGTTCCCGCCAGCCAGCCTCCGGCCACCGCTGCTGTATAGCCTTCGGTGCCCACGAGCTGCCCCGCCGCCAGCAGGGTAGGGCGAGTCTTAAACTGCATTGTGGCGTGCAGCAGCTCCGGTGCGTTCAAAAACGTGTTGCGGTGCATTACCCCCATGCGCACAAACTCGGCGTTCTCTAAACCGGGAATCAGCCGAAACACCCGCGCCTGTTCGCCCCAGCGCAGGTTAGTTTGAAAGCCCACCATATTCCACAGCTGGCCGCTCTTGTCTTCCTGGCGCAGCTGTACCACGGCGTAGGGCTTTTTGCTCTTATTTTCAGGGGCTTTAAAGTCGCCCAGGCGGGCGTCAAACAGGCCCACGGGCTTAAGCGGGCCGTAGCGCATGGTGTCTTCGCCGCGCCGCGCCATCTCTTCGATCGGCAAACAAGCTTCAAAAAATTTGGCGGTGTCGCGCTCAAAGTCTTTTAGCTCGGCCTGCTCAGCCTTACACAGCTCAGTCCAGAAATGTAGGTACTGCTCTTTATTCATCGGGCAGTTGAGGTAGGCTGCTTCACCGCGATCGTAGCGCGAGGCCATAAACGCCACCGACTGGTCAATGCTGTCGCCCACCACAATTGGGCTGGCGGCGTCGAAAAAGCTCATGTAGCCCTGGCCGGTGAAGCGCTCCAAATCCAGCGACAGGGCTTCGCTGGTGAGGGGGCCAGTGGTGAGCACCACAATGCCGTCCTTGGGAATGCTCGTCACCTCGTCGCGGCGCAGTTCGATTAAGGGGTGGCGCTCCAGGGTTTCGGTTAGGTCTTGGCTGAAAACACCGCGATCGACCGCTAGAGCGCCCCCGGCTGGTACCTGGTGCTGGTTGGC
>JBARVK010000337.1:0-13333 GCA_049646225.1 Nodosilinea sp. | reverse complement strand
GTGGCTCACTCTATGAGCAAACTTACTTAGCCCTACGCTCCGCTATTTTGTCAGGAGACATCGCTGCCGATGAGCGCCTGATTGAAACCCAGCTAGCTGACCAGCTAGAGGTTAGCCGCACTCCCGTACGCGAAGCTATTCGTCGGTTGCAGCAAGAAAGCCTAATTCAAATGGACTCTGACGGGGGGTTATATATTGTCAAACTCTCCTTAAACGATGCGATCAAACTCTACGACTGCCGCATTGCCCTAGAGCGGCTGGCGGTTTTAGAAGCCTGCGAGCACGCTACCCCTCACCACCTGCACAAAATTGAGCAAAACCTGGTTTTAGCTGAAGCCGCGGCTAAAGCCAATCCACTAGCCCAGGGCAATCCGACCGTAGATAGCATTCACCTGCTTGAGCTGAGCTGCGAATTTCACCAGCTGATTGCCAAAAGCTCAGGAAATTCGTGGATTGTTTCGCTGCTAGACCAGATTTCTCAAAAAATTACGCTGATTCGCGTTCAAACCCTAAAGGGATTAGATCAGCTTATCGATATTGACACCGAGCATTACCAGATTTACGAGGCGATCGCCCGGCGGGATGGCGATGCCGCCGAGCAGCAAATGGTCAACCACTTAAGAGCTAGCCAGGCCAGAATTATTGACGTGTTTGAGCAGGCTGAACGGGCTAGCCAAACCTCCATTGACAGCAGAACTAAATGTCCTCGGTGCGGTTCTTTTGAAATTAGCCGCAATGGACGACGCGCTAGGCGACAAAATTATCTCTGCAAGAGCTGTGGGCGGCAATTTTTAGAATATGGAACGCTTTCCCATGGGTAGCTGGACTGATAGCTTAAGCCACTACCCCTACGGGTCAACCCGGCGAGTGGTGATGGGGTGCAGACAGGCCACGGCCACCAGCCAACCCTTGGCTGCCCAGGCGGGGATGGAGATGTTTTTGGCCGGGGGCAATGCGGTGGATGCGGCCCTGGCAATGGCGATCGCCCTGACGGTGCTCGAACCCACCTCCAATGGCATTGGGTCTGATGCCTTTGCCCTGGTGTGGGATGGTCAACTGCACGGTTTAAACGGAGCTGGCCAGAGTTCTCAAACCCTCCCCCTAGACCAGGTGCTGGCCCTCGAACAGATGCCCCAGCTGGGGTGGCTGCCGGTGACTACGCCTGGGGCTGTCTCCACCTGGCGATCGCTCTGGGAACGCTGGGGTCAGCTCCCCTTTGAGCAACTGTTTGGCCCGGCCATTCACTATGCCGAGGCAGGGTTTCCGGTCGCCCCAGAAACCGCTCGGGCCTGGCAGAGCGCTGCCCAGCTGTTTTTGGCCCAAACTGACCCCGTCTTTGCGCCCTTGCAGCAGGTCTTCTTCCGCGGGGGTAGGGCGCCTCGGGCGGGGGAGATTTGGGCTAGCCCGGCCCATGGGGCTACCCTGCGGGAGATCGCCGCCACGGGCGGCGAGAGCTTTTATACCGGTGCTTTAGCTGAGCGCATGGCCGCCTTTGCCGCCGAGACCGGCGGCTGGCTCACCCAGGCCGATCTATCGACCCACCGAGCAGAATGGGTGCCCCCGATCTGCACCACCTATCGAGATCTCACGGTCTGGGAAATGCCCCCCAGTGGGCAGGGGATCGCTGCATTGATGGGGCTAAATCTGCTCGAAGGCTTTGATTTGGCTCGCTATCCCCGCGATTCGGTGGAAAGCTACCACCAGCAAATTGAGGCGATGAAGCTGGCCTTTGCCGATGTGCATGCCCATGTGGCGGATCCAGCCTGGATGACTGTAACTCAGGCGCAGCTGTTAGACAAAGCCTACGCCGCTCAACGGCGGCAGCTGATCGGCGATCGCGCCCGCCTCGCTCAAACTGGGCTCCCCCAGGGCGGCACGGTGTACCTGGCCGCCGCCGATCACGATCTCATGGTGTCATTCATTCAGTCGAACTTTGAAGGGTTCGGCAGCGGCATTTTGGTACCGGGTACGGGCATTGCCCTGCAAAATCGAGGTCGGGGCTTTAGCTTGCAGCCGGGGCACCCCAACCAGATTGGCCCCGGCAAACGACCGTTTCACACGATCATTCCAGCTTTCTTGTCTCGCGGTGACCAGCCTCTGGGGCCGATGGGCCTAATCGGCGGTCCCATGCAACCCCAGGGCCACCTGCAAGTCGTGGTGAATCTCGAAGACTACAATATGAACCCTCAGGCGGCCCTAGATGCCCCTCGCTGGCAGTTCTTAGCTGGTCAAAACGTAGCCTTAGAACGGTCTGTACCCCACGCTTTGGGGCTAGGGCTGAGCGATCGCGGTCACAGCGTGCAAATTGGTCTAGAGGGCCGTCAGTTTGGCAAAGGCCAGCTGATTTTGCGCCACCAGGGCCTGTTGATCGCGGCCTCTGACCCCAGGGCCGACGGCCTGGCGATCGCCCGCTGACCCTAGCGATTCACTCAGACGGGTGAATCGCTAGGGTCAGCGCCTTACCCCTTTTCAATGTGGGTAAAGCGCTCGATGGGCAGCGGCTGAGCCATCGCCTTTTGGTAGGTCGCTTCAATGGCGGGCAGCAGTCGTTCGGCCTGGCGATAGATGGCAGATCGCTCTGCGTCGTACTCCCCTAGCAGGTCTTGTAATTCTGCCAGCAGGGCCGATTCGTCGACGGTTAGCACCGTGCCATCGGCCACGACCAACTGGCCGTTAATAAAGACCTTGCGAATGGACTGACCATGCTCAGCATAGACCAGATGAATAGGTAGGTCGCCTCGGGGGATAAAGCTGGTGCTGTTGAGATCGTAAAGCACCAAGTCGGCTTTCATGCCCGGTGCGATCGCCCCCACCTGGTCTTGCAGCAGGGCGGATCGAGCACCCCCATAGGTCGCCCACTTCAGCACATCCTTAGCGCGGGGATAGCGAGAATAATCGGGATGGGTAACAGAATGCACCTGTCCGGCCATCTTCAGCACGTCAAACATATTAAATGAGTCGTTAGAGCTCATGCCGTCAGAGCCCAGGGCAACGTTCACCCCAGCATCCATCAGCTGACGGATGGGGGCAATGCCGCTGCACAGTCGGTGATTGCTGACCACGTTATGAATCACCGTCGCGCCGGCCTCAGCAATCAGTTCAACATCGCGATCGGTGAGCCAGATGCCGTGGGCAATGGCGGTGCGATGGGTCAAAATGCCGTGGCGCTTGGCATGGCTGACCACAGATTCCCCCGGCCCATAAAACTCCGGCCCCGTTACCGCCTGGGTCTTCGTTTCGAGCATGTGGGTGTGAATCGGCAGATCAAAGGTCTCCGACAGCTCCCCAATGCGCTGCATCAGCTCTGGGGTCACCCGCTGG
This sequence comes from Nodosilinea sp., assembly GCA_049646225.1. Lineage (GTDB taxonomy): Bacteria > Cyanobacteriota > Cyanobacteriia > Phormidesmidales > Phormidesmidaceae > Nodosilinea. Next base: position 10,012 of record JBARVK010000337.1, on the reverse strand, counting down.
GGGGCCGATGGGGCCAACGCCAGCGTAATCAGGCCATCTTTGCCGTGCCAGTCGGCGTAAAAGTCTTTGAACAGGCTCAGCCACTCGTCGTCTGAAAGGCCGACCATAGCATCTAGCTCTTGCCGCAGGTCACTGGGCAAAAAGCCTTCTAAATAGGGAATGGTCTCGTAGAGGGGCAAGTTGATGACGTGGTGGGTCAGGCTAACCCGCAGACCAATATCTCGGTAGGCCTGGGCGACGGCGGCAAAAATGTCTGGAGTAATGTAGGGCAATTCAATCAGGTCATCTTGGATGGTCGTGGCCCCTGATTTCACCATTTCTAACGCCCCCAGTAGGGTGCGCAAATAGCACAGGCGAGGGCTCAGGTGCTGCTGCTTAAGGGGAGGATAAGTGTAAAGCATCCAGACTTCTAAGGGCATCGCTTCGTAGCGGCCTTTTTCTAAGATCTCGACTGAGTGAGCATGGGCATTGACAAAGCCGGGAATCAGCAGTTGGTTACGGGCATCAATAACCGTGGCCGTTGAGTCATCAATGGTTAAAGAATCGGCCACTTGAGCAATGCGATCGCCCTCGATCAGCACATCTTGAAGGCGAGGTTCGAGGTCTAAGCTACCATCGGCGGTGCGGGTAAACGGCAGCACAGTGGCTTGTTTGATTAGATAGCGCTGTAGGGTCATGGTGGTTTCTAAAATCACATTAAAGTTGACAAGGGGGTGAACTAAAGGCCCTAGCTAAGGTTCAGATTGGCTGGGCTGAGTAAATAGCATGGGCAGCAGCAGCAGTTCCACGCCGATCAGCAGTAGCACCGACATCAAAAACACAATCGTGCCTACGGCATTGAGCGCGGGGGATAAATTAGAGCCCAAAAAGTTGTAAATCGACACGGGCAGAGTCGGTTCAAAGCCAGAAACAAACCAGGCAATAACAAACTCGTCAAAGGAAAAGGTGAACGCCAGCAAAAACGATCCGGCAATGCCCGGTATCGACCAGGGCAGCACGACTCGCCACAGGGCCTGCCATTCGGTCGCGCCCAGGTTCCAGGCGGCTTGCTCGATGGCTTTGGGCATTTGCATCAGTCGCAGGGTAATCAGTGCGATCGCTGTAGGGATTAAAATCACCACGTGGCAGAGCAAAATGCTGTGGAGGTGCCCCTGGAGATTAATGCGAGAAAGCAGCCCCAAAAAGGCCACCCCTAAAATTAGCGGCGGCACCAAAATTGGCACAATGAGCATAATGGTGAGCACCTTTTTACCACTAAACTCAAAGCGGTTGAGGGCGTAGGCTGCAAAGAAACCCAGGATAGTTGCGATCGCAGCAGCCAGGGGAGACACCAGCAAACTAGCCCGTAGCGCCTGCAACAGCTTGCCATCGTTCAACAACTGCTGATACCAGTCCCACGTCCAGCCGGTCCAGGGCAGGGTAGGAAACCGAGAGGTTTCAAAGGAAAAGACCACTAGGGTCAAAATCGGCAGCATGAGCAAGCCATAGCCGAGGGCCAAATACACCCAGCCGCCAGCGGCCAGCGATCGCCGAAACCAAGACTGATGTTGTTGGGTCATAGGGCTGTTGTTTAACTACAGAGTCACAAAGGTCAGGGGCATTGCCCCTACTCGTCTACCGCCGCAAATTGCAGACCCAGCACCAAAATCATCACCATAATGGCAATCAGCAGGGTAGCTAGGGCAGAGGTACGCGGCAAATTGGTTGAGGCCGCATATTCATTCAAAATGACCGTCGAAAACAATGGAAACGATCCCAAAAGCGACTTGCCGGTGCCACCCCCAGCACAATCCCAGAGAGCACATCCCCCAGGCTGATAATCGATCCGAACACAGCGCAATACACTATCCCCGGTTTGCTGAGGGGCACCAGCACCCGCCAAAAGCTCTGCCAAAGGGTAGCCCCCAAGTTTTCAGAGGCCCTGAGCAGCGTTTGATCGATATTTCGCAGCACCAGATAAAGAATCAAAATCATGATGGGGGCCAGGTAGTGCAGCAGCCCAATTCGCGTGCCCGCCTGGGTAAAAATAATTTGCAAGGGCGCATCTATCCAGCCCAGGTGCAGCAGCACCGTATTCAGCAGCCCGTTGGTGTTAATCACCGTTTGCCAGGCATATAGTCGCAGAATGTAGCTGGTCCAAAAGGGGGCAATCGCTAGCACCAGGGCAAACCGCTGCAGCCGCGCCGGTACCAAAAACACCAGCCCTAGGGCAAAGGGATAGCACAGCAGCAGCCCCAGCAGGGTAGTGGTGGCAGACACCCACACCGACTGGGCAATGGCATAGGCATAGCGCGATCGGCTGAAAAACTGGCTAAAGATATCGCTGTAATTAGCTATAGAAAAACCTGGCACCGCCTGGTAATTTTCTACAGACCAAAACCCAATCCAAATCAAAAACACCAGCGGCAGCAAAAAGAAAATGCTGTCGTACAACACCACGGGCATCAGGCAAAAATACTTCAGCCTGCTCGCGCGATCGGGCGTCCAGCTGGCCTGGGGGCGAGTAATCGGAATTTGCATGATGTTCTACCCTCGCTCTCCTAACAGCACCGTGTCTTCGGTGTCCCAAGACAGATACAAATCGGTGTTAATGGGCAAGGCTAAGCTATCGCTAAAGGCCTCCTGACGCATCACCCGAACTTCATAACCGGTTGCCGTCTCTAACCAATAAATCACCTGGGACCCCATGAACTCGCGGCCTCGCAAGCTGGCCTGGATGATGTTTTGGGCGGGAACAGGCTGGGGCGTTAGCCGCAGCCTGTCGGCGGGCACCACCGCAGTGACCCGATCGCCGAGAGCATGGCTGTGCTCAGACTGGGCATAGATCTTGCCCTGGGGACATTGCACCGTCACCGTGGTGGCATTGGTTTCGGTCACTGTGCCGTCGAATAAATTGTTGTTACCCACAAATTCGGCCACAAAGTGGGTGGCGGGCTGGGTATAGATCTCGGCAGGGGTGCCCACCTGCTCAATGCGGCCCTGGTTCATCACCACGATGCGATCGGCCATGGAAAAGGCTTCGTTTTGGTTGTGGGTGACATAGATAAAGGCAATGCCCAAGGTTTGCTGTAGGCGCTTAAGCTCCCCCTGCATACGCACCCGCAGATGGGGGTCGAGGGCGCTCATCGGTTCGTCTAAGAGCAAGATCGGCGGTTCGGTAATCAAGGCTCGGGCAATCGCCACCCGCTGTTTTTGGCCACCGCTGAGCTGGCTCATGCGGCGATCGAGCAGTTCTTCTAGGTGCATCATCGCGGCCATGGTCTGCACTTTGGGAACAATCTCCCGATGGCGATGCCTGCCCAGGGTGAGACCAAAGGCGATGTTTTGGCGCACCGTCAGGTGGGGAAACAGAGCAAAGTGCTGCCACACCATGGGCGTATTGCGTTGGTTAACGGGCAAGCAGGTGATGTCTTGGCCCCGCAGTCGCACGGCTCCAGTCGAAATTCCCTCTAGCCCAGCAATGATGTGCAGCAGGGTGGTTTTACCACAGCCACTCGGCCCCATAATGGCCACAAATTCTCCCGCTTTGACGCTGAGATTGATGTCGTGCAGCACCTGCTGCTGGCCGTAGTACTTCGCGATCTGACACAGTTCTAGATCGGTGGTGGTCATTGAGGTGGGTGGGGCCAGGGTGTTTTGGGCGGTGGCCTGGGCAGCGGTCTGGGTGATTGCGGCGTGGCTCATGGTTGAAGTCGGTAAACAGCAAGAAACCTAGGCTGCGGTAGGGCTTCTGCGGAGCATCATCACGGGAGATACCGCACCCTACTAGTGCTTTGTCAAGCTTTAATTTGTAGGTTGGGTGAAGCGTCAGCAGAACCCAATAAAGGCTTGCTGTTGTTGGGTTTCACTTCGTTGTAACCAACCTACGCGAACCCCAATTTTCAGGTTTGACACTGCACTAGGAATGGCACTGAAATTAGCCTCACAAATCGCCAAAAACCTTGATTTAGTGTAGGTTGGGCACTGCCCACCAGCCTTAATTCAGTGACATTCCACCCTACCAGCCATAAACGCTCAAGGCTTAGCTGGTCTTGAATTCGTTGTAGTAGTCTTGCCAAACCTGCTCGGGCTGGTTGACGGGCAGCTGGCGGGCTCGGGAACGCTCTAGCTGAGAGTCAACCAGCAGTTTGCCGGAGTTATTGGGGTCGGGAATATAACCGAGCAGGGTTTTTTCATCGGCACTCATGTGGTCAGGGGCCTTGGTGTTGGGGGCTAACCCTTTGTAGGCGTTGGCATTGGCAATGCGGGCCTGGGCCTCTGGGGTACTCATATATTTCACCCACTCCAGCGCCAATTCGGGGTTTTGGCTGGCGGCGCAGAGGGTGGCCCCTTCGCTCCAGCGAATCGAGCCTTCCTGGGGGACGACGGCGGCGAAGTTGTCGTGGCCATCGGCGATCGCATTTTGAATCAGCCAGTCGCCCACTGGCCCAGCGACAATGCTTTCGTTAATGAAGGCGTTGGTAATGTCTTGAATGTTGGGCGTAATCAGGGCCACATTGGGTTTAATCTTTACCAGCCACTCCTTCACCTGCAATAGCTGCTCGTCGGTCAGATCGTAGGGGTTGGGGTTGTCGGGAAAGAGGGCCAGGCTGGCGTTGCCCATGTTGGGCAGGTACCAATCGAAAAAGCCCACCTTACCCTGCAAATCGGGACGAGCCAGCACCTCCCAGCTGGTCACGTCCTCGGGCTTGAGGAACTTGGTGTTAAAGGCAATGCCGTAGTTGCCAAAGCGGGTGCCCACCGCCATCATTTGGTCGCCCTGATAAAAGCCAGCAAACTCTTTGTAGACGGCGTTGTAGTCTGACAGCGTGGTGAAATCGGCGGTATCGAGGGGGGCGATCGCGCCCAGTTCCATCAGCTTGACCACATATTCGCCATCCGAAATGATGCCGTCAAAGGTGCCCGCCGGTGACTGGTTTAAGAACTGGAGCATCTGTTCGCCGCCCACGTAGGTCTTAAACTCGACCTTAGCTCCGGTGGCCGCTTCGAAGGGGCCAATCACATCCGCTTCGTCGTACCCAGCCCAGGACAAAATGCGCAGGGTTTTGCCGCTGCCGCTGGCCGCAGGAGTGGCGGTACCCGCTTCGGAGGTGGTTGGCCCAGCGGCGCAGCTGGCCAATTTAGTGGTGGCCACAGCTCCTGCTGCCAGGGAGGCATAGCGGATAAACCGCCGCCGTGACAGGGCATTAATCATCATCTCGCGGCTGGTTATGAGAGGGTTGTATCGCTGGTTCATAGGAGTTTAAAGCCATCTAGAGGAAACAAACGGGTCGAGGAGGAGATCGAGACTAAAGCCTGCCTGCGGGCCTAAGCACCCGCGCGAGCCGGACTGGCGGCTGCATTACCACTAAAGCGATTCACCGGAAACGGCTGGGCCATCACCCGGTCATACATTTGATCCATCGCCGGGCGCATTTTGGCGCTCCACTGGTGCCAGGCTTCGCGGTAGGGGCGATACGTCTCCATCTTGTCTCGCAGTTCGGCCAGGAGGTCGGCCTCGTTAACCCCCAATACCTGGCCCCGATCGACGACCAGCTGGCCATCGACAAACACCTGCCGCACCGACTGCCCCTGCTCGGCATACACCAGCTGAATCGGAATCTGATTGAGGGGCGTAAAGCTAATGGAATTGAGGTCGTAGAGGACAAAGTCAGCTTTCATCCCCGGTGCGATCGCCCCCACCTGGTCGTGCAGCAGTGCCGAGCGGGCTCCGCCAGCGGTGGCCCATTTCAGCACATCCTGAGCCAGGGGGTAGCGTCGATAGTTGGCATCGGCCACAGAATGCACCATTCCCGCCATTTTGATCACGTTGAACAGGTTGAACGAGTCAGTACCGTCGGTGCCGATGGCGACATTTACCCCCGCATCTAACAACCGACGCACTGGGGCAATACCGCTGCACAGCCGATGGTTGCTGACCACGTTGTGGACGACCGTGGCCCCCGCCTCGGCAATTAGCTCAATGTCGGCATCGGTGAGCCAAATGCCGTGGGCAATAGTAGTGCGGTGGGTCAAAATGCCGTGACGCTTGGCGTAGGCTACCACCGACTCACCGTAGAGTTCTGGCCCCGTAATCGCCTGGGTCCGCGTCTCTAACAGGTGGGTGTGAATCGGCACATCGTAGGTTGCCGACAAATCCGCAATGCGGTGCATCAGCTCTGGGGTGACCCTCTGGGCTGCCGAGGGGGCCAGCAGGGTGGTGATGCGACCGGCTTTGCCGTGCCACTCCTGATGAATCGAGCGGTACAACGCCACCCAGTCATCATCGGTGAGCCACTCGGTCTGCTCTAGCTCACGCTTGAGGTCGGCATCGAGGTAGTCCTCTAAATAGGGAATGGTGTGGTGCAACGGTTTATTGATGGCGTGGAGCGATAGGCTAGCCCGTAATCCCACATCCAAGTAGGCCTGGGCGACCGCTGCAAACTGCTCGGGCGACTGGCAAGGTAGGGCATACAAATCGTCTTGAATGGTGGTGGTGCCCGCCTTGAGAGCCTCTAACCCTGCGATCGCAGCGCACAAATAGTGAAAGCGCGAGTCTAAAGGCTGATCAGACGGCAAATACAACATCCACAGCTCTAAGGGCAGCGCCTCGTAGCCGCACTTCTCCAATATGCCCAGAGTCGAATGGGTATGGGCATCTACAAACCCAGGCACTAGCAGATGGTTGGTGGCATCTAAAACAGAGTCAGCCGTGGCCTCAATGCGGGGAGCCACCTCAGCAATGCGATCGTCTTGCAGGAGTATATCGGCCACCCCAGGCGTTAAGTCTAGATTGCCGTTGGCCTGAGGCGTAAACGGCAGCACAGTAGCATTGCGAATTAACTGTCGAGTCATACAAGCCTCAAGAAAAGTCAAGTAACAAAAACTAGCTGCACAACGATATTGACGGCTGAAATTGCGCCCGTCAGAAACAGTCCTAGAAAGCTTGTTGTCCGAATGAATACTAAGGAAAAAATAAAAACTAAACCGTTACTTTTAATACAAACACAACGTTTTTTTGATAGGTTGCTGTGAGATGAAGTAAAATCGGCTAGATTTGTTTTTTTAGCAAAGCTCCCATGCCGCAACCAGACCAGAGTTTGTCAACTGCCATCAGCCTAGACAACCTAGACCGGGATATCATTGGCTTGCTGAAGGTCGATGGTCGAATCAGCTATAAAGATATTGCCAAGCAGCTCAACGTGCCCGATGCCACCGCCCGCTATCGAGTTCAGAGACTCTTGCAGTCAGACTTAATTCAAATTCAGGCTTGGCCAAATCCCAAATATTTTGGTGTTCCCCATGTCGCCATTGTCCAGCTTTTCATCGAGAATGGCTGGATTGAACCTGTAGCCGAGCAGTTGGCAGCGATCGATGAAGTGCAGTTTGTCGCTATTACGGCTGGTCGGCACAACATTGTGATTGACGTTTATTTTGACGACCACAAAGAGCTATTGGAGTTTTACGCCAAGCTCAACTCGGTTACGGGCATCATGCGTTATGAAACTCAAATCGTTATTAAGCTGCTCAAGGCCAAATACAAATACACCTTTAGCTAGGGATTCGTGACCCTAGCTAAAGGTAGCAAGCCCATCCAAGTTCTTAATTTCTTAATTCACGTCCTCCGATCGCAGCGCCGCCGTCCCCTCCGTATCCACCGTCAGCGTGGCTAGATTGATCACCACGCGATAGTCGCGTCGGGCCGCCTCCAGGCTGACATAGCCATCCAGTACATCGTCTGCGTCTATGGCCTTGAGCCACCCCCCGCATGTAGTCGGGAATTGGCCCCAGCTGCAGGGGCGTACTGTAGGCGCATTCTGCCAACTGCTGACAGTCGGCATCGAGAATAGCGGCCCCAAAGTCTTCGGACTCGCGGATGATGCTGGAGTAGGACATTTCATGAACTGGTCACCGTAGAGAGTCTGTGACGTCGACTTTCAAGCTGAGAACGTCCGTAACTAAAGGCTCTGCCCCCTATAGCAAATCCTCATCCAGCAGGATACGCCCTTCCTTCTTTTCCCTCCACGCACCAGAAATGAGCATAGCTCTGCCGCGTCGTCCGCACGCGGGGCAACCTGCGGGTGGTAATCGAGGTGTAAGAAATAAAGCTGCTAAGATAAGGCCCATATAAAAGACTGCTTTTTTATCTCTGTTTAAAGTCACTATTTAGGATGCTTTTTTTGCAGTATGGCCAAGCGATCGCTAAGGGCCTCGCCCGCTGGTATTCAGCGGGCTAAACGGGCGTTTGCACTCAAGGGGTGGACCCAGGACAACCTAGCTGGGGAAGTGAACCTCAAGACCCGGCAGCCGGTCTGGCGATTTTTTACCGGGCAGCCGGTCGATCGGCAGGTGTTTATGGAACTCTGTCAGGTGCTCGACCTCGACTGGCGCGAGATTGCCGCCGACCCGCCCGCCGACTTTGTTGAGCCGGGAGAGAAGCTAGAGCCGAAGCAGATGACGGTGGATGAGCTGGTGGCCGAGGTGCGATCGCAGCACCACGACACCCTTCAGCACCAGTGCGGCATTTTGCAGCTGCTCGACATCAACCGCCCGGTCAACATTGACGACATCTATGTGGATGTCAACATTCTCGCAGCCGTCGCCAACCAGCAGTGGCTCGATATTGCAGAGCTCAACACCCTGGCTCCGACCGAGTTTGACCGCGTCGGGCTGGGAGGGGTTGAGATTCCCCAAATGTCTGGCCTAGAGGCGGTAGAAACCTACTCCAAACTGAGGGTTCTGGGCAAGCCAGGGGTGGGCAAAACCACCTTTTTGCAGCATCTGGCGGTGCGGTGCAACCAAGGCGAGTTTGCCGCTGACCGGGTGCCTTTTTTCATGGCCCTAAGAGAGTTTGCCGAAGCCGCCAACCGCCGGGGCGATATCAGCCTGTTCAGCCATATTCACCAAACCCTGGGCCTCACCGCTGCCCAGCTCGAAACCCTGCTCAGCGAGGGGCGCATGCTGGTGTTAATGGACGGCATGGATGAGGTGCTCAACCACGACATCAACGCCGTTATTCGAGAGATTCGCAGTTTCTCAGACCAGTACCACCGCAATCGCTACGTGGTGTCGTGCCGCACGGCGGCCCAAAAGCTAGCCCTGCACGGCTTTACCGATGTCGAAATCGCCCCCTTTAGCCCGGCGCAAATTGCCACCTTCGCCCAAAAGTGGTTTGTCGCCCTGGGCCGAGCCGCCACCCCCCAGGGGCAGGCCAAGGCCGCCGAATTTGTCGAAAAACTGGATCTGCCGGAAAACTGGCAGTTTCGCCAGCTCGTCGTCACGCCGCTGTTTTTGCATCTGGCCTGCTGGCTATTTCAGGGGGAGGGGCAGTTTCCCAGCAAGCGCACCGCGTTTTACAAGCAGGGCCTCGACCTGCTGCTGGGCAAGTGGGATGAGACCAAGGGCGTAGAGCGCGACGATATTTACCGGGGCTTTTTGCTGCCCCAGAAAATGAAGCTGCTGAGCCAGCTGGCCGCTGTCACCTTTGAGCAGGGGCAGTACTTTTTTGAGCAGCGCACCATCGAGCAATACATCGAAGACTACCTGCAAAACCTGCCCGGCACCCTGCTCGAACCCGAAGAACTCCAGCTCGAAAGCGAGGCCATGCTGAAGGCGATCGAGGCCCAGCACGGGCTGCTGATCGAGCGGGCGCGGGGTATTTTTTCCTTCTCGTACCTGGCGTTTCAAGAATACCTGACGGCGCGCAAGATTGTCGCCACCCACAACCTCAGCGCCCTAGAGCAGGCCCTGGGGGGGCTGGTGGACCACATCACCGACCCCCACTGGCGCGAGGTGTTTTTGCTCACCGCCGCCATGCTGCGCAGCGCCGACTCTCTCGTGCAGCTGATGAAGCAGGAGATCGACGCCCTGGTGGCCCAAGACCCTCACCTGCAAGACTTTTTGATGTGGGCTAGCGCAAAATCTCAGACCATACCCGCCGAGCCCAAGCTGGCCACCACCCGCGCCTTTTACCTGGCCCTGGCCCAAAACCCCCACACCGCCGACCAGTTTGCCCTGGCCAGCACCCTCGATC
>JBARVK010000336.1:0-1934 GCA_049646225.1 Nodosilinea sp. | reverse complement strand
GCGCCAGGACGGTAGCCAGACCTCGGGCAGTGCGGCAGGGGAAGTGGTGTGGCTCAACCCGTTTAAGCCAGAGGTGCAGCAGTTCATCACCAGCCTGGTGGCCGAAATTGCCGTTCACTACGACATTGACGGCATTCAGTTCGATGACCACACGGCCCTGCCCAGCGACTTTGGCTATGACTCTTACACCGTGGCACTCTACCAGCAGGAAACCCAGCAGCCGGTGCCGAGCAACCCGCGGGATGCGGCCTGGATGCGCTGGCGGGCGGACAAGATTACCAATTTTGTGGCTCAGCTCAACCAGACGGTGAAACAGCACCGTCCCCAAGCCATCTTTTCGGTGTCACCAAACCCCTATGACACGGCCTACAACTCGTTTTTACAGGATTGGGTAGGCTGGATCAACCGTGGCCTGGTGGATGAGCTGCTGGTGCAGGTCTACCGCTGGGATATGAACAGCTTTACCGATCAAATTCTGCGACCCGAAATTCAGACGGCCCAAACTCAAATCCCGGTGGGCATTGGCATCATGACTGGGTTACGCAATCGCCCCATGCCAATGTCGATGATTCAATCCCAGGTGATGCGATCGATGGCCCAGGGGTTAGGGGTGGCTTTTTTCTACTACGAAAGCCTCTGGTACGATGCGCCGGAGCCGGTGGCCGAGCGCCAGGCCCGCTTCCGGGATTTGTTTAGCGTTCCAGCGTCTCGGTTTAGCCTACGCCGCTAGGCTTGAGTGCGCTACCCCACGGCAATCGATTATTGAGGTGTGGATTGCTGAGCGGTTGGAGCATGCGCTTGGCGATCGCACAGTCGCATCTGATTAGCCCATCGGTAATCGACTAAACCTCTCTAGATAGCGTTCTCAAGGCAAGATTTCCATTTGACACGACTTTGTCAATGTACCTACAATGTAATCACTCAGCACATGTAGGCTTTCCCAAATGAGCACCGCCATCAGAACGCGCATTGTCAAAATCGGCAACTCCCAGGGCATTCGTATACCCAAGGTGCTGCTAGAGCAAAGTGGCCTCAGTGCTGAGGTAGAAGTAGAGGTTGAGGGCGATCGCCTGATTATTCGCACGGCCCCCCGCCAGCGGGCCGGTTGGGACGAAGCCTTTGCCGCCATGGCCGAGCACTCCGACGACATTCTGCTTGACGACCTCAGCGCTACCGATTGGGATGATGCCGAATGGGATTGGTAGTCAACCGCTTCGACGTTTTTCTGGTCAACCTTGACCCCACCATCGGTAGCGAGATCAGGAAAAGCCGTCCCTGTGTGGTGATCTCCCCCAATGAAATGAACCGCCATATTGCCACGGTCATCGTTGCCCCTATGACGACCAAAGGTCGCCGCTACCCGACCCGTGTGGCCTGTCATTTCCAGGGCAAAATCGGGCAAATCGTACTCGACCAGCTTCGCACCGTAGACAAAACTCGCCTGATAAAATCTCTGGGGCAGATCAGCCCCGATGAACAAAGCCTGGTGCTAGAAACCCTGGCTGAAATGTTTGCTGACTAAGGTATTCAGGGCAACACCCTTGGGTGTTGATGTGCACAACCTGCTGTCCGAGATTGGTTATTGTAGGGAAAATCGGCATAAGGATATGGGCAGCAGTTGTGACCTACCGAGAAGGTAAGGTTCGCATTATCTCTGTCAGACGAGCACGACAGCAGGAGTTAGAGCTGGATGAAGGCAGATGCGTTTGATCAAAAGTTTGACGAGGGCCAAGAGGATATTATTAATGACCTCGATCTGTCTCAGCTCAGACGCCCTGGCTACGAGCAGCGGCGCATAGATGTTGATTTCCCGATCTGGATGATTGAGGCGCTAGATCGGGAGGCGTTGCGGTTGGGGGTGAGTCGCCAATCAATTATTAAGGTGTGGGTTGCTGAGCGGTTGGAGCATGTCTAAACAAAACACTTTTATGAGC
>JBARVK010000335.1:0-4131 GCA_049646225.1 Nodosilinea sp. | reverse complement strand
GGGTGAGATAGCGTTGAACCAGCGGCAGCACCAGCGCCTCGGGCATACCGCAGGCTAGACTCAAGAGAGCAACCCCGCCAAATCCTGCCCCCGCCAGTCTAAATAGTTGGTACTGCTGGCCAGGGGGAAGCAGCGTATCGCCCTGGTGCTGCTGCCAGTACTGCCAACCCTTGAGAATGTTCAGCACCGCCTGTTGTTCAGCACGGCTGTACTTGAGCTGGGCTAGGGTAGTCTCGGCCCCAGCTAAGTCGGGGGGCATGATCTGACTTAGCTTAGTGGCTTTGAGCCAGCTACGGTGCAAACCTGGGGTGGTTTGCTCTTTAACCCAGCTGTGCAGCAGCTGCGAAAACTCAGGCCAGCGCTCGTGGTATTGGGCTGCCAAATGGTCCAGGGTGGCCAGCCGTTCGAGCTGGGGGCGATCGACTTCGGGTAGCCAGGTTTGCAGCAGACCATCTTGCCAGGCCAGACCCAGCAGGGTCGACCCCTCCGGCAGGCTCAGCAGGCAGTCTAGTTCACCGCGCACCCGCTCAGCCGCCATCTGCCCCAGGGCCGGGGCCAGGTCGCGAATGGTTTGCTGAGTGGTAGGGTCGAGGCTAAAGCCTAGCTGGGCCGCCTGTCGATAGGCTCGCAGCAGGCGCAGGGGGTCGTCTTTTAGGTTTTCGGCAGCGACCATGCAGAGGGTTTTGCGCTGCAAGTCGGCGCAGCCATCGAGGGGGTCGACCAGGGTTTCGCTGTGGGGGCTATAGGCGATCGCATTGATCGTAAAGTCGCGCCGGTGCAGGTCAGAGTAAATGGTTGGCCCCACCTGCTGGGCAAAATCGACGGTGGCGTTAGCAAACACCACTCGGGCAATCTGGTGGTCGGCATCGAGCACCACAAAACCCGCGCCATAGTGTTTGGCAATGCTCTGAGCGGTGGCGATCGCCCGTTCCGGCAGCACAAAATCGAGGTCTAGGTAATCGGCCTGACGGCGCAGCAGCGCGTCCCTGACACTTCCCCCCACCAGGTAGGCTTGCTGTGGCAGTAGCGATACGCTGAAGGGCCAGGTTTTTGGCGAAAGCGCCGATTGTTCAGTAGCCACTGCAAGGGAAATGGGTGATAGCGTTGGATTCAATGAACCCTCATTTATTTCATTACAACAGGGTTTTTCCAGTCTTGACAGCCTGACCCCGCAAAGAGCAACGAAAACCTCCAAGTCAGGTTTTCATTTTGCAACATCTAGACGGGGCCGCCCGAGACATTCAAAAAACTTGAGCTAGACTACCAGAAAACGTATCCCCTTATAGCGTCTGGGCGTTTTTCTATCCTATGGGCAGCAGCCGTTGCCCTTGGGGCCAACTAGACTGGGGGTAGTAACTGTGACCTTACTGTTCCTGCTGGGGGCGTGCCATGTGTATATGTGTCAACTGCCACTACGTCGATCGCTGCACCACCTACCACGCCGTGGAGGAGCTGCACGAACAACCCCATTTGACCGACGCTCCCAGCTTTGAGGCGGTTAACCCTACCGTCAACGCTAACCTGCGCGTCGTTGATGATGTCGTTGAAAAAGAGTTTGATGTCGTCGGCTGCGACAGCTTTGTCCAAGAACAGGGCAAGTGGTCGAAGCTGCGACCTGGGGAACTGGTACCAACCTAAATAAAGCGGGCGAGTAGATGGGTGAATGGGTAGATGGGTAGATGAGGACTGGCTGTATAACGGCAGCCGTTGGGTAGGGGCAAACGGTTGTTTGCCTTGCGAGAAACATTGGATAGTTGTTGCATGCCCGTGTTTAGCAGCCCCAGTTCAGAACGTTCCTTGACTACGCTATGCGTCAACCTCGCCTGTCCTCAGCCCGATAATTCGGACGATGCAATCGCCTGCGCAGCCTGCGGGTGGCCGTTGTGGGTGGGCGATCGCTACCGCTGTCAACGGGTGCTGGGCCAGGGGGGCTTTGGTCGCACGTACCTGGCGATCGATGAGGGCCGCGAGCCGCCCCAGCACTGTGTCGTCAAGCAGATGGCTTCGGTGGTCAGCACCCGTCGCCCGGATGCCCAGCAGCGGTTTCACCGCGAGGCCGACCGTTTGGCCAGTCTGGGTCAGCATCCTCAAATTCCGGCCCTGCTGGATGTGGTTGACAATGCCCAGGGCCAGTTCTTGGTGCAGGAGTACAGTCCTGGCCCCAACCTAGATCAGCTGATGGCGCGATCGCCCGAGTTGAACCGTGAAGCGCTGGTGCAGCGAGTGCTCTACGAGCTGCTGCCGGTGCTGGCCTACATTCACGAGCACAGCGTCATCCACCGCGACATCAAGCCCGCCAATATCATTGCGCCCCCTACACCCCAGCCGCTGGCCCTGGTCGATTTTGGCGCAGCCAAGGCGATCGCCGACCCCGACCAGCTCAAGCGCACCGCCACGGTGATCGGCAGTGCCGGATACGCCGCCCCTGAGCAGGCCCTGGGCAAGGCCGTCTTCGCTAGCGACATTTTTAGCCTGGGGATGACCGGCCTGCACCTGATCACCGGGCTGCACCCCTTTGAGCTGTATTCCGTCAGCGACGATGCCTGGGTGTGGCGGCCCTACGCCCCCGATGCCGTTAGCCCAGTCCTGGGGCGGGTGCTCGATCGCATGGTCAACCGCCGTCTGCCAGAACGCTACGGTACCCCCCAGGCGGTGCTGGCTGACCTGCGCTGGAGCGGTTTAGCGCTGGGGCCGAAAGAGTCTAAACCAAACCCTCGCTCTGCCGCCGTGTCATTGGGTAGTGCCGTCCCTTGGGAACAGCGGTTTGCCCTCAGTTTGCCGGGGCTGATCGCCAACGGGCTGGCCGTCAGCCCCAGTGGGCGCGCGATCGCCGCCGCCTGTTCCGACGGCACGGTACGCCTGTGGGACTGCACCAACGGCCAGGCCCTTCACACCTTTCGCAAATCGCTGGGGCTGCTGGGGCTGGGCCATCGCGGCCCCGCTAGAACCATAGCGTTTACCCCCCAGGGAGACGCGATCATTAGCGGTGGCGAAGACAGTCAGCTGATTCAGTGGCATTTGGCTGACTACAGCGGTCAAACCCTGCCGCTGTCGGGCTGGCAAATTACCGCCCTGGTGATCATTCCCCAGACCAGCACCCTGGCGGTGGGCAGCGGCGATGGCCGCATTCACCTCTGGCCGCTCGATCGCAAGCATGACCCCAAAACCCTAGTGCATCACCAGGATCAGGTCACGGCTCTGGCCATCAATGAGGTAGAAAAAATGCTGGTCAGCGGCGGGCGCGATCGCACCATTCGCCTCTGGTCGCTGCCCTCAGGCCGGCTCACGCACACCCTAACCGCGCCTAAAGAGTCAATTACGGCGCTGGCCTGCCACCCCCACGACGGGCGCATTGTCAGCGGCGATCGGGCGGGACAGGTCCAGGTTTGGCAGGCTGAACAGGCCAACCAGGGGTTGATCATCCACACCTCCCCCAGCCCGGTTACGGCGCTGGCCATTAGCCCCAGTGGTCAATGGCTGGCAGTCGGGGCCGACAACGGCGACCTCACCCTTATCCCTCTGCAAGGCCAGGGGCAGAGCACTCAGCTTCGTCACGCCTGGTCTGTCCGTGCGATCGCCTTTACCCCCGACAGCCGCATGCTGGTCAGCACCAGCGCCGACGAAACGATCCGCTTTTGGTGCCCTACACATGCGGCCCCGGCTGAGCGGGTTGGCTAGCGCAAGACCCTGTCTATCTCGCTGAGGGAGTCACAGAATACTGGCGCACGGTAGAGCTAAACCCCGACGCCTTGAACTGCTTCAGCTTCAGCGGTTCGGGCTGGTTGGCGGCGACCGAAATGCGGAGTTCAAAGTCGCTCTCACCGGGGGGGACTTCGGCAATACCGCCCAGGCGGCCCCGGTTTTGCATCACCGGGTTGTCGTTGGCGTCGTAAATGCGGCCAAAAATATCAGCGTCAACCACAGGCTTGCCCGTCCGGTTGATAGCTTTGCCAGTAATTAAAAAACAGTTGGCCTCTTGAATAGAACCAGCCGCCACCATGCCA
The DNA here is from genome assembly GCA_049646225.1 of Nodosilinea sp. Lineage (GTDB taxonomy): Bacteria > Cyanobacteriota > Cyanobacteriia > Phormidesmidales > Phormidesmidaceae > Nodosilinea. Next base: position 127 of record JBARVK010000335.1, on the reverse strand, counting down.
TCGGCATATTCAGGCGGGCAGGGGCTGTAGGTGATATCGGCTAGATCAATGGATGTCAGCGCCTGAGCGGTTGACCCGACGCCGCTCAGCAGCCAGAGGCCAGCGACTAAGAGAGCTGTGAAGATAC
>JBARVK010000334.1:0-7906 GCA_049646225.1 Nodosilinea sp. | reverse complement strand
GGGCATAGGTCGCAGGAAATCGGCAGGGGGTCCAGTGTTCTAGCTTATCGGCTGGTGACGTATTTATTGGCTCATCTGTGCCAGATTTGGCGATTTTTTGGGCCTGGATCGCTTTACCCCCGCATGGCCTCAATATCGAGCCAGGTAATAATGACCCCGGCCACGGGCACCGCCAGAAAAAGCCCCAGTACTCCGGCGACAGTGGCGCCTACAATCAGAGCGAAGAACATGATCACCGGATTGATATCCAGAGAGTCTTTCATAACGTAGGGCAGCAGCAGATTCTCCTCAACCTGCTGCAAGCTGATACACACAACGATGGCTTGAATCGACAGCCATGCACTCTGCGACAGCAGCAGCAGAGCAACCAGACCAATACCGATCGTCGCTCCAATGCCTGGAATGAGGTCAAACACCCCAGCGGTCAGCGCCAGCAGCAGCGGATAAGGGACACCTAAGACCAAAAATACGACAAAGGTAGACAATCCAAAAAAAATGGACAGCAGCAAACGACCCCAGAAAAAACCCAGCAGATTGCGCTGCAGCACGGTATTGAACCGCTCTTTGTTATGAATAGGAACGTGGTTGAGAATCCACCACCAGATTTTGGCTCCGTCTAACATCATAAATAGAGTGACGACGGCGATTAGAATGGCCAGGCCCAGGTTGGCTAAGGTCGCCTGCAGCAGCCCCAGCCCAGTGGTTAAAATCGCCACAGCCTGATTTTGAATTTGAGGCTCTAAGCCCTGCAGGTCGACGGGGAGGTTTAGCGTACCTAACAGCTGCTCGAAGCTGCTGAACCAGGGCGTCACTGAGGTAGAGAAGTCTTGCAGGCTGTCGGCGAGCTGCTGGCCCTGGGCCACGACGACCATCCCCAGGGTGAGAGAAAGACCGCTGGCCAAAGCCAAGCAGGTCAGAAACACTGCGATCGCGGCGACTCCGCGCGGCATCCACCGACCCAGCCAGCCAGCGGGATGATTCAGCAAAAACGCCAAAATGGTGGACGTTACAAATACCACCACCACGACCTCAAAATAGGCCAGCAGCTGAACCATGGCCCAGCCACTGGCAAACAAAAGCAAAAATCGCACCAGGGTACTAGTGCCCAAGAAGTCCCAGAGGCTATCTCCGCTACGGGATGCTGGCTCCTGACTAGAGCGTTCTTGAGGATCTTCAGTTTTCATCGTCCACAGCATCTTGAACCAGGACAAAGGGCTGCACGATCAGCGATTGAAACTGTTTTTTAGCGGTTTGATCCCAGATTTCGAGCTGCAAGGGCGAGGGTTTGGTCAGTAGGGCTTCTGCAATCCAGTGGTTAACGGCCGTAACATTGTCGGTGGCGATCGCTGCACCCACCTCGGCTAGCTCCAAACGCTGATCGACCACGACCACAGCGCCGCGGTTGGCGTGGGGACTAATCCAAGCCCAGTCGGCGGGGGCAACCATTTCTTCGAGTTCGTGCTTAAGGTCTTGGGTCATGGTGCAGGAGGGGCAATCGCGATTTTGTTTTAGGCTACCAGATAGCGATAGGTCGATGAGTAACTGGGAGGTGAGTCAACGGCCTAGATCGTGGAGGCGGTGAATTTCGGCGGCGCAGGCGGCTGTAACCGCCTCTAGCCCAGCGCGATCGCTAGACGGGGGCGGTGCAAGCGGGGTGCCAATGCGAATGGTTAGAGCGGTAGGGCGGGGTATGGGGGATCCTTTTTTGAGAATGCGCTGGGTGCCCCAGAGACTCACGGGCAGCAGCGGCACTTGAGCCTTAGCGGCAATCAGGGCGGCCCCGATTTTGGGTTCTGGAATACGGCCATCCACGGTGCGGGTGCCCTGGAGGAAGATGCCCACGGCCCAGCCCTGGTCCAGCTGCTTGAGGGCCTCGCGAATGGCGCTGCGATCGGCACTGCCCCGCTTGACCGGGTAGGCACCGTAGAGGCGAATGGCCTGGTTCAACACGGGCACCCTAAACAGCTCTTCTTTAGCCATATAAGAGACGGGGCGACGCACGGCAGCAGAGAGCAGCGGCGGGTCAAAATCGCTGGCATGGTTAGCCACCACAATCAGCGGGCCAGCTTTGGGTACCTGGTCGGCACCGTAGACCTGGCCCCGAAAATACAGGCCCAGCAAAGGACTCACCACCGACCATTTGAACAGGTGGTACCACAGCAAATTGACGGGGGGTTCGCGATCGCGGCTCATCTTTGGCCCAGATTGAACGTTAGGTGTCGGTTTTCCATCGAGAGGGCGAGCTAAAGTTCGCGTGCAGGGCCATTACCAAAAAGAATTGCCCCAAGAGATTGACGGCAGTAGAGCACCGCTAACTTGAAAACCCTTCTACCTGCTCCCAAGTTCCCACATTGGCCAGACTCAGATCGCGACAGGTGCGTTTGGTTAGCCCCGTGAGCACATTCCCCGGCCCCACTTCGACCACCGTATTAATGCCCAACTCTGGCAGAGCCAGCGTAATTTCGCGCCAGCGCACTGAGCCAGTCATTTGCTGCACCAGGCGCTGTTTCAGCACCGCCCCATCGGTAGCGGGGGTAGGGTCGACATTGGAGAGCACCTCTACCTGAGCTGTAGCAAAGGGAATTGGATCCAACACTCCCTGAAAGGTAGCCGCCGCATCAGCCATTAGCGGCGAGTGAAAGGCCCCGCTGACGTTGAGCTTTACCGCCCGCTTGGCCTTCACGCCTTCCATAACAGCGGTGACGGCTTCAGGCGTACCTGAAATCACGACCTGGCCAGGGTTATTGTCATTGGCCAGTACAACTCCGGGTGTTGTCTCGATTTTAGCGGTCAGTTCGTCAGCGTCAAAACCTAGCAGAGCGGCCATCATGCCGTCAGAAGCCTGAGCCATCAACTCAGCCCGGCGCTGCACCAAGGTTAACCCGGTGGCAAAGTCAAAGACTCTAGCAGCGTATAGCGCTACATATTCCCCTAGGCTGTGGCCAGCGACTACAGCAGGGTGGTGTCCCTTAGCCTTAAGCAGATCAACGAGAATGCTTTCAATCACGTACAGGCAGGACTGGGTGTAAAGCGTATGGGAAACCTTATCCCCAGGATCTTGGACAATATCGAGTACTGACCAACCCAAGACGGAGTCTGCCTCGGCAAAGCGCTCTTGGGCGAGAGAGAGAGTCGCCAGATCTGCCCCCATGCCGATCGCCTGAGACCCCTGCCCAGGAAACACCCATGCTGCGTTTGCCATGCCGCTATCCTACTTACTCCGCAAAGCAATACTGTCTCACAAAATGTTCGCCTGAAACAGATGCGGCTAGCCCCACTGAATAATCGCAGCCCCCCAGGTGAGGCCAGCCCCAAAGCCAGCGGTAGCAATGATCTCACCGGGCTGAATTTTGCCCGCTCGCACGGCTTCATCGAGGGCCAGGGGAATGGAGGCAGCAGAAGTGTTGCCGTGGCGGGCCATATTGCTGACCACGCGATCGGCGGGTACCTTCAGGCGAGCAGCTACGGCGTCGAGAATGCGCTGATTGGCCTGGTGCAGCACCATCCAGTCGATATCTGCGGTCGTCAGGCTAGCCCTGAAAAGGGCTTTTTCAATCACTTCAGGAACCCGGCTAACGGCGAATTTATACACCTCGCGTCCGTTCATGGTGATGGGCGAGAAGTTGCCCGTCTGGACGGTCGTATCACCTACCAGCGCAGCAGGTTCAGGCTGATAAGACAAATTTAGGCAGTGGTTAAGAGAGCCGTCGCTGCACAGCTCAAAGCCCAGCAGGCGATCGCGCTCACTGGCTTGCAGCACCACCGCTCCTGCCCCATCGCCAAAGAGCACGCAGGTCGTGCGATCGTCCCAATCGGTCCAGCGAGAAAGCACGTCAGCCCCAATCACCACCACAGTCTTGAACACCCCGGTGCGAATGTATTGTGCCGCTGTGACCAGAGCAAACACAAACCCAGAGCAGGCGGCGGTGAGGTCAAAGGCCACGGCCCGGTTAGCGCCTAGGGCGGCCTGCACCTGGCAGGCGGTGCCGAAAAGGTCGTCAGGGGTGGAGGTAGCCAGCAAAATTAAATCCACCTCCTCAGCGCTCAGATCGGCCATCGCCAAAGCATTTCGAGCGGCTTCAGTCGCAAGGGACGAGAGGGAATCGGTAGCCGCAGCTAAGTGGCGCTGGCGGATGCCGGTACGAGCCGCAATCCACTCATCAGAGGTATCAACGCGCTCACTGAGCTCGTCGTTGGTAAGCTGTACGGTCAGGCAGGCCGAGCCACTGCCCACCAGTGACACACCGGGCATAAACTGTTCCACGGGTTATTCTCCGTCTGCTGCGGGCATGGCAACCCGCTGGTACTGCGCCTGAATGCGGTCTTGAACGCGGTTGTCGACCGCCTCTTTGGCCAGGCGAATGGCGTTAAACACCGACGGCGCTTGAGAACTGCCGTGGCTGATCACCGTCACGCCAGCCACCCCTAACAGCAGACCACCGCCGTGTTCGGCATGGTCTACCCGTTGCTTAATACGACGCAGGTTGGGCTTTAGAATAGAGGCCCCAATTTTACCGCGCACGCCCTGGGGCAGCTCTTCGCGCAAAATTTGGAGCACCGACTCGCCAACCGCCTCGGCAAACTTGAGCAGCACGTTGCCTACAAAGCCGTCGCAGACCACCACATCAAACTGACCGGAGAGAATATCGCGCCCCTCAGCATTACCAGCAAAGGGAATGTTGGGATTTTCTTCTAGCAGCTGGTGTGCTCTAAGCGCGGCATCGTTGCCTTTGCTGGGCTCTTCGCCAATGTTGATCAGGCCGACGCGGGGATGCTCAACCCCGAGCACGTAGCGCGAGTAGATGGTGCCCATCATGGCAAATTGCTCTAGATACTTGGGCCGGCAGTCTACGTTGGCGCCCACGTCCAAAATCAGCACCGATTTGTTAGCCACCACGGTCGGAAACACTGCCCCGATCGCCGGTCGGTCAATGCCCTTGAGTCGCCCTAGGCGCAGTAAAGCTGCCGCCATTGCCGCCCCCGAGTGCCCTGCCGATACGACAGCATCGGCCTCGTTGCGTTTGACCAAATCCATCGCCACATTGATTGAGGCTTGGGGCTTACGACGCAGAGCGCTAAGGGGCTCTTCGTGCATCTCAATGCTGCCTTCGGCGGGCACAAGCTCAATCCCCTGGAGCTGATCGACATTGGCCGTTGAAGCCTTAATTTGATCGATATCGCCGACCAAGGCGACATCGACATCCAGCTCAGCCTTGGCGCGAATGGCCCCTGCGACAATTTCGCCAGGGGCAAAGTCGCCCCCCATCGCGTCAATGGCAATGCGTGCCCGGTTAAAACCCATCTGCTAAATCTGTTAAAAACCTGAGCAAATTCTAGCAGACTACCCTACCGACTATTCTTCGCCAGGTTCCACTATCCGCTGAAACAAGTAACCCGTACCTCGGGCCGTGAGAATGAGTTCAGGATTGCTGGGGTCGTCTTCGAGCTTAGCCCGCAGACGCGAGATGTGAACATCAACCACGCGAGTGTCGACGTGGCGTTCGGGGGTATAGCCCCATACTTCCTGCAAAATTTCAGAGCGAGAGAAGGGTTCTCCAGAACGGCTGACCAGCAGCTCTAGCAGGCTGAACTCCATGCCAGTCAGGCGAATGCGTTCGTCACCCTTGTACACCTGGCGTTTGTTGGTATCGATGCGAATGGTGTTGACCGAGATGACGCCGGAACTGGGAATGCCGGTCATGCCGGTCTTGTCGACCCGGCGCAGCACCGAGCGAATGCGGGCCTCTAGCTCTTTAGGCGAGAAGGGTTTGACTACGTAGTCATCGGCTCCCAGCTCCAGACCGGTGATGCGATCGGCCACATCGCCCAGGGCCGTGAGCATAATAATAGGAATATCGGACTCTTTGCGCAGCTCTTGGCAGACGCCATAGCCGTCGAGCTTGGGCATCATCACATCGAGCACCACCAGGTCAGGGGCGGCATTGCGGAAGGTTTCCAGGGCTTCTTCGCCATCGGCAGCGGTGACAACGTCGTAGCCAATCATAGACAGGCGAGTTTCGAGGATGCGCCGAATGCTGGCTTCGTCGTCGACTACAAGAATTTTTTCTTTATTGTTTTCCAAGGCTATTCAAGCTCCCTACGTAACGTCATATTCTATAAATAATCGCAACATTTAATGATTAACTTTTGAAAGCTATCGAGTCAATTGCACCGTGCAGCCAGAGTCATGCTCGGCAAGCCAGGTCGAAACTCTGCCAAGACAGGGCCTGAAACATTTGTTTATTCTAGGTGTATTGATTCATGCTGAATGACAGGAACACCTGTGCTTCAGGCTTTTTTAAGGTTTATTGCCGCTCAGAGGTGTAGATGAAGCCCCAGGCGGAGCGAACCCATTCATCGAGCAAAGGTAGCAATGGCGAAATCGCGCTCAATTTTTGTCTGTAACGAATGTGGGGCCGAGTCGCCCCAATATTTTGGCCGCTGCCCCGTTTGCAACAGCTGGAACGCTTTAGTAGAGCAGGCTCAGCCCGCCAAAGAAACCACGACGAGGGCGGCGGCTTTGGGACGCAGCCGAGGCGGGACAACCACCACTAAAGCTAGCCAGCCGCGCCTGGCCATGACCCTCAACCAAATCCAGGATCATCCTCAAGCCCGGCTGCCCTCGGGCTACGGAGAGCTAGACCGGGTGCTAGGGGGCGGTATTGTGCCAGGGTCGCTGGTGCTGCTGGGAGGCGACCCTGGCATTGGTAAGTCGACCTTACTCTTGCAGGTGGCCAACCAGCTGGCGACACGACAGCGAGTGCTGTATGTGTGTGCGGAAGAGTCGGGCCAGCAGGTGAAGCTGCGGTGGCAGCGGTTAGGGCCGGTGGGGAGTGAGGGAGTGAGGGGTGATGGGGTAGTGGATGGTGGGGAAAAGTCTAAGGGCAAAAGGCAAAAGGCAAAAGAAGAAGAAGCAGAAGATTTAGGGGATTATGAAACATCCGGTATGGAGGCGGTGGATAGCCAGCTGTTTTTGCTGCCGGAAATTGATTTAGAGACCATTTTGATGGAACTGGAGTCGCTGAAGCCAACGGTGGCGATTATCGACAGTATTCAGGCGCTGTACTACGGAGCGCTGACCTCGGCCCCCGGCTCAGTGTCCCAGGTGCGGGAGTGCACATCGGCGCTGATGCAGCTGGCGAAGCGGGCAAATATTTCACTGTTTATTGTGGGCCACGTGACCAAGGAGGGGGCGATCGCAGGTCCGAAAGTACTTGAGCACCTGGTGGATACAGTGCTGTACTTCGAGGGCGATCGCTTTGCCAGCCACCGCCTGCTGCGATCGGTGAAAAATCGCTTTGGAGCCACCCACGAGCTAGGGGTGTTTGAAATGGTCGATCGCGGTCTGGCTGAGATTAGTAACCCTTCGGCCCTGTTTTTGGGCAACCGGGATGAGCAGGTGCCGGGGGTCGCCACTATCGTTGCCTGTGAGGGCACCCGCCCCCTGGTGGTAGAGCTACAGTCGCTGGTTAGCCCTACCAGCTACAGTTCGCCCCGACGGTCTACCACAGGTATTGAGTACAACCGGCTGCTGCAAATTCTGGCGGTGCTGGAGAAGCGGGTGGGCATTCCGCTCTCTAAGCTAGATGCCTACGTGGCCTCGTCGGGCGGGCTAGCGGTGGGTGAACCGGCGGCGGATTTGGGCGTGGCGATTTCGGTGGTGGCTAGCTTTCGCGATCGCCTCGTTGACCCTGAACTGGTGCTGATTGGCGAAGTGGGCCTAGGCGGTCAGGTGCGACCGATCTCGCAGCTAGAGCTACGGCTGAAGGAGGCGGCCAAGCTTGGCTTTAAACGGGCGATCGTGCCTAAGGGGCAGTCGGTGAAGGTGGATGGGCTGGAGATTGTGGCCGTGTCGCGGGTGGTTGATGCGATCGCCCACGCGCTGAAAGGGAGCGGTTAGAGTCGA
>JBARVK010000333.1:0-1786 GCA_049646225.1 Nodosilinea sp. | reverse complement strand
GAGTCGGCTACCCTAGGCCGACTCCTCAGGGCTGACCCCAGCCTGCAGCGAGACCTTGACCAGATGCAGCAGGCCCTAGAGGTGGTCTACGCTGGCGATCAAATGACTCCGCCGGCTCACCTAAGGCAAGCCGTGCTCTCTGCGGCGACAGCCGCAGAGAGAGAAACCGTTCAACCGATGCTGACCGCTCAGGGAGATAGAACTGATTCTGCCCTGGGCTGGGGAACGTGGCGCTGGAGATTGGCCTGGACGGCGGCGGTGGCCCTGATCGCAGGGTTGAGTCTCAGTCATCTGATGCTGTGGCGCACCCTGCGGCTAGAGCGGGCCCAACGGCCCAGTAGCGAAACGATTACGGTTGCCCTCAGCTTATCCGAGGGGCCCGAGAATGCCACCCCTGGGCAGGCTCAAGTCGTGATCAATCCTGACAGCCTGGCGGGTTTTCTCCGGGCCGAAAACTTACCCCCGCTAGAGCCGGGTAGCGTGTATGTGCTCTGGACAGTGCTAGACCCCAATGCCCCCGTCACCGTCGACCAAAAGAACGCTATTCTGACGACGGTATTCACCGTAGATGAGCAGGGCAATGTGACTCAACCGATCGATCTGCCTGCGGTGTACCGTCACGATCCTAGCCTGGTGCGAGCGGTTGCCATTTCCAAGGAACAGGCCGCTGCCCCCCAAGCCCATCAGTCCCCTCCTCTCCTAATTCAGCCTCTTTAGCCCCTACCCCCACTTCTCACGCCCTGTCACAGCTCTGACCAGAAGAACTTTTACAGCAATGTCTCCCTTTCCCGCTTTGCCCACCAATGCCTTTGTTGATCCCCATGGTCAGAATCGATCGGCTGTGGAGGCGGTGTTTCAGCAGGTGTCGGGCCAAATTCTCGACTACTTGAGCGGGGCGAGCGACCACGGACCTCTGCCATCGGTTCACGACATCCCCTTCCACGGCATTCCTGAACAGCCGTCGGCGATTGGTCCTTTGCTTGAGGCCCTGGGCACCGTGATGGCCCAGTCGATGAACCCCTCCCACCCCGGCTACATGGGTCATATGGACCCGCTGCCCAGTACGGCTTCTATTGTCGGCGACTGGGTGGCGGCGGCGCTCAACAACAATATGCTGAGCGTTGAAATGTCTCCCGCACTATCGCGGCTAGAGCCTCTGCTGCTGGCCGAGATCGCCCAGCTGTTTGGGCTAGGTGAAAGGGCGGGGGGACTGCTGATCAGCGGTGGCACCCTGGCCAACCTACAGGCGCTCAGCGTCGCCCGCAATGTACAGCTGGACTGTCTGTATAAGGGGCTGGCCGGGGCACCACCGCCGGTGATTTTGGCCTCAGAGCTGGCCCATACGTCTATTCAAAAGGCCGGTATGCTGCTGGGGCTGGGGTTAAATGGCGTGGTGCCGGTGCCGACTAACGCCCGATCGCAGATGGATGTGGGCGCTCTGGAGGCCAAAATTCAGAGCGCGATCGCCCAGGGGCAGCAGCCTTTTGCGGTGGTGGCGACGGCGGGAACGACGGTGACGGGCACCATTGACCCCCTGCCTGCGATCGCGCGTATTGCCCAGGCCTACGGTCTGTGGTTTCATGTCGATGCGGCCTACGGTGGCGCGATCGCCTTTTCGCCCACCCATCGCCATCGGCTAGGGGGCATTGAGCAGGCCGATTCGGTCACCTTTAACCCGCAGAAATGGCTGTACGTTACCAAAACCTGCGCGTCGGTGCTGTTTCGCGATATGGGCCTACTGCACAGCCACTTTCGAGTGTCGGCCCCCTACATGAATACCGAAGCC
>JBARVK010000332.1:0-1788 GCA_049646225.1 Nodosilinea sp. | reverse complement strand
TTCGCTGTCGCGCGGAACTTCGCGCTCAATCTCTACCGCGCTAATGCATTCTCGAATATGGCTCAAGCTGAACGATTCTGCAAATTTGGCCTGGATACGCTGAAGACCGTTTTTAGAATGAAATAGCTCTGTACAAATAGGTGTCGTCCATCTAATCGTGGATGCAGCGCATGATTAGGTGGTTATAAATTTTGCTAGGCGGCACAGCGCAGTTCTTCTAATGTAATAAAAGACATCATCTGAACAGCCGTTAAGGCTAACAGGCGGTGGCAGAACGACCATTTTTTGGGGTGCGGAATAGCGGATCAATGTATTAATATTATCACTAAAACGGTTTTGCAGAAATCTGTTGTTGAATATACATTTCGTCTCAGGGGGTCTAACTCCCCCGTTGGGCAGTGGCGCAAAAATCGTTTTTTATGTTGAATTTGAAACGGACGATTAAGCTTTGGCTAATTCGATGAATGATACGGTTGGCCAACCTTCAACTGCCCCAGTCAACTACCCAGGATATACAGCATGAACGTATTTGGTTTCGGTCTGCAAACAGCTGACGGTCTGCTCGGCCCGGTTACCTTTGAGCGCAAGGGCCTCGGCCCAGGCGAAGTCGCCCTCAAGGTGACCCACTGCGGCGTCTGCCACTCCGATTTGCACCAGGCCCGCAATGACTGGGACAACACGATGTATCCCTGCGTGCCGGGGCACGAAATCATCGGGGTGGTCTCGGCGGTGGGCGACGGGGTGACTAAGTTTCAGCCAGGCGATCGCGTCGGGGTGGGCTGTATGGTCAACAGCTGCCAGGTCTGCGACTCCTGCAAGGCCGGGGAAGAGAACTACTGCTCAGGCCCCAAAAGCTGCACGCTCACCTACAACGGCTCCAAAATTCCCGACGGCAACAACACCTACGGCGGCTACAGCACCGACATGGTGGTCCGCCAGGAGTTTGTGGTGCGGGTGCCCGACGCCCTCGATCCGGCGATCGCAGGGCCGATCCTCTGCGCAGGCATTACCGTTTACGCCCCGATGAAGCACTGGAACCTGCAACCGGGGCAGCGCCTTGGGGTGGTTGGCATCGGCGGGCTGGGCCACATGGCCGTGCAAATTGGCAAAGCCCTCGGGGCCGAGGTGGTCGCCTTTACCCGCAATGCCAAGGCCAAAGATGACATTCTGGCCCTGGGGGCCGACCAGGTCGTGATCTCTACTGACGACGAGCAAATGGCAGCGGCAGCCCAGAGCATTGACCTGATGATCAACACCATTCCAGTGGCCCACGATATTGCCCCCTATATTGCTCTGATGCGGGCCAATTCGGCGCTGATTATCGTTGGCAATATGATCAGCTTTCCCGAGTTTTCGCCCGGCCCCCTGGTATTTAACCGAATTTCCCTGGCCGGGTCACTGATTGGCGGCATCGCCGACACCCAGGAAGTACTCGACCTCTGTGCCGAACACAACATCGCCCCCAAGATCAAACTGGTTGGCATCGATGAGATCAACGACGTGTACGACAGCCTGGCCAGCAGCAGCAGCAGCACGTTTCGCCACGTCATCGATATGGAGACCCTGCGAAACCACCCGGCGATCGGCACCGACGCGGTGACGACCATTCCCAACCCCGATCGCGGCGCTGTGGTCGGTTAGCCCGCCGTTCGGCTGAGGCTGTATCCTCAGAGCGAACCTCTTTTGGTGTCAGAAGCATGCACAGGCGACAGATGTTGATGTGGGGCTGGCTAGCGGTGGCGGCGGGGCTGGCCGCGATCGCCTGCGGTAGCCCCACCGATCTCACCG
>JBARVK010000331.1:0-2349 GCA_049646225.1 Nodosilinea sp. | reverse complement strand
CAGAGCTGGCTACCCCTTGATGCCTCGCAGATAGAGGTGTTGGAAGGGCGCTATCGGGTAATGGCCCACACCAGTCAAACCAATACCCCTGTGCGCATCCAGATTAGTCAACGGCTTGACGACAGCCCCAATCAGCGATCAGCTAGTCAGAGGGAATCGGCCCAGCGCCGTACCCTACGTCGTCAAAGTGAGACTAACAGCACCGGCCTGATGGTGGTGATGCCCTTCACTCGCCTGAGACAGGGCACCTGGGATATCCAGTGCGCCAGTGGGGGCAGTGTAGACGAGGTCAATTCACTCAGCAAGACTCATCAGCCCTGGTGCTACGCCGTACAGCTACGGGTGGTAGGCCAAGATTCTGCCGACGACGAGGACTGGTTTGCTGACGACGGTCGTGACAGCGGAGGGGCGATCGCAGCGTCCTATCGACAATCTGAGCCCGCAAATCCCTCAGATTCCTTGGTTGCCGGTGCTGCCTCCACCCCTGATATTGACCTTGAAGCGACGGCGGCAGCTATGGACGCCTTTCAGGCACAGCGAGCCGCAGGGCTGACCGAAGAGACCCTACCCTACGGTTTCACCCTGTCCCAGACCGCGCTGCTGGGCAGTACAGGCGAAAGCCTGGGGCTGACGGCGACGGTGACAGGTGCCATCCCCAACGCGGCGCTAACGCTAGTAGTGCGTCTGTCTGACCCTCAAACGGCGACATCTGTTGCCCTAGCCCCGGTTCCCCTGGCGGTGAAAACCCTACCCAGCACCGTTACGCTAAGGGTAACGGTGCCCCCCGGGCTTTCAACCCGGCTGCTGCTGGGGGACATGGGACTCCTGGTTGGCACCGAGGTAGTGGCCCTGCAGCAGTTCACGGTCACGGTCGATGTGGCCTCGCTGTTCGATGCGATTGCCAACCAAGCCGAAACCGATGCCGATCTAGATGTCGTCTTTCCGCCCGATACTGCCGAGGCCGTAGACGCCTCACCCCCGCCCAATCTCGATCTCAAAACCTGGGATATGGCCGGACGCACTGCACCACCGCGCGAGATGCCAATTTTAACGCTGCCCCGCAGCGGTACGGCCCTGCCCCCCAAAATCTACTACCCGTCTCCTCACGAGGCAGGATATCATCAGCCTACGCTGCCCTCTGTGGGTCAGCCTAAACCCTCTTCTCCAGCGGCTCGCGCACCTGCCAGCCGCGAACCCGCCGCCGACCCCAACCGCGGGCTGAGCCTGCCGCCGATTCCCCCTCCCCAGGTGGCCGATCCCCTCGCCGCCCTCAGCCAACCATCTGCTGGCTCTAGCAGCAAGCGCCGCGGTCCAGAACCGCAGCTCATTTCTCACGAAGCCATGGGGTTCAAAGATCTAAAGCTGCAAGATCGCTTTTGGGCCAGGCTCAATGAGCTAGCGGTCAACCTCCAGCAGGAGGCCCTAGAGACCGCTCTTGAGCCACCCTCTGAGGCGGCGGCGATTTCGGTGGACGAGGCGGCTGAGGCCGAGCCTGCGTTCATTCCCTTTGCGGGCGAGGTAGTCATCTACGACGATGAAGATCCTGCTCTTACGGCTGTAAGCCCAACGGCGACCGTTGAAGAGTCGGCTGAAGCGATCACTCCACCCATGCCCACCCTGGTGTTACCCGAGGGCGAGCTGACCGCTGGCGAACCAGTCCTAGTGACGCTGCGGGTGCCGTTTCACCCCAACCGCTTGTACCTCAAGGTGTGGATTACTGATCCCCAAACTCGCAGCCTCGCCGATGAACCCCGCCAGGTGATGAATCTGTTGCCCAATGGGCAGGGGCAGCTAGAGGGTAATTTACAGCTGACGGTGCCCCTGGGCTGCTTAGAAGCCCGATTTGAGGCCATTTCTATTGACTTACTGACTCAGCAGGAAAGCTATAAAGCCTCGGTCAACCGTGCTATTACCCTGCCTGGCCTGCCTGCGCCAGGGCTGGATGAGTTTCAGTTTTAGGGCATCAATCGTCTAGGGCCCTAGCTGCAGGATCGAACCGTGAGGTTTTGCAACGAATTTTAGGCAATCCGGCAAAAAATAGGGTTGTGTATTGGGGATGCTCCTACAATAAATGGCGACTTTGCTAGGCTAACTAGACCTATCAGCCCTACGGCTACAGGACTGGTGCAGGCCTAGAATGTTTCGGTCGTTGCCTTCGAGGGATGGTTGGTTGGCCCCTGGCTAATCTAGGGTTCTAGGGCTTGGACAAATCAGGTTCACCGGTGTAATCATGAGCCGTTGACCCTCGCTATCAGCCAGTCTGGTAAGTGGTTGAAGCTAGCGTTTGTTCCCAAGTGCCAAGGCTTAAGATAGAAAGACTATCCCCACATCAAAACCGCTATCTAGGAC
>JBARVK010000330.1:0-3135 GCA_049646225.1 Nodosilinea sp. | reverse complement strand
TGAGGCCGCCCTCAGCGCTCAGGCCAACCATGGCACTGGGGCCGGGGGGCATCCGGCCCTGTCCTTACGGCTTGCCAATGTTGCTTTACCCAGTAGTTGGGAACCAGAGCGCGATCGGCTTGATGTCGACCTCATGCCCGGCTTACCTGCTGACAACAGTGGAGCCGATTTAGCCCTCACCATTGCGACCGCCCTCCCCGGCATCGTAACGGTTTACGCCCCCAACATTGAGTACCGCCCCCCAGATTAAGCCGTGAGGGGATGATATGGCTTCATGGATGCGCCGCTCAACGCCCCGCTGGCGATTCCGGCAGGGCGTTGAGCGGTGATTCAAAAGGTCAGCCTAGACCGTTGGCCCCATTGGTTAGTGCAGCAGTCGTTTTTCGATTTCCGCTTTGACCGCCTTGGGGTCGGCGGGCAGGTGAACAGCGGGGTTGGCGTACTGGCTGGTCACCCCGGCCAGGTTCGACTCGTGGTAGTTGACTTTGAAGTCGGTGAACTTCAGCCCGTGGGCGGTACTGATCACCACCGTGCGATCGCTGGACTTGATCAGGCCCCGCTGAACCAGTTTTTTCAGCACCGCCAGGGCTACCCCGGTGTGGGGGCAGGTAAACATGCCGGTCAGGTCGGCCTCAGCCGCCGCCGCCGCCAGTTCGTTTTCGGTGGCCTGTTCGACAATGCCGTTGGTTTCTGCGATCGCCGTGGTGGCTTTAGCGTAGCTGACCGGGTTGCCAATCCGAATGGCGCTGGCCAGGGTGTCTTCGGCGGTCTTGGTAACTTTTTCTTTAAACCCGGCCTTGAAGGATTCGTAGAAGGGGTTAGCCCGTGCTGCCTGGGCCGCCACTAGCCGGGGCATGCGCGTGATTACCCCCAGATCCATCATCAGCTTGAAGCCCTGGTAAAGGGCGCTGATATTGCCCAGGTTGCCCACCGGAATGATGATCCAGTCGGGCACGTCCCAGTCGAACTGGCGCACAATTTCAATGCCGACGGTCTTTTGGCCTTCGATCCGGAGGCTGTTCATCGAGTTGGCCAGGTAGATCGAGTTGTCCTGGGTGACCTCTCTGACAATGTCCATACAGCCGTCAAAATCGGTATCGAGAGCCAGCACGTGGGCTCCGTTGGCGACCGGCTGAATTAGCTGGGCCGTGCTGACTTTCCCGGCGGGCAAAAAGATCACCGCTGGAATGCCCGCGTAGGCCGCATAGGCGGCCAGGGCGGCGCTGGTATCGCCGGTGCTGGCGCAGGCCACGGCTTTAACGGGGCTGCCCTGGGCCATCATTTGTTTGACAACGCTGACTAGCACCGTCATGCCGAGGTCCTTAAAGCTGGCGGTGTGGCTGTTGCCGCAGAGCTTAATCCACAGGTCGGGGACGCCGAGCTGCTTGCCGAGTCGATCGGCCCAAAACAGGTTGGTGTTGCCCTCAAACATGCTGACCACATTCTCGTCAGCCAGCGACGGAATTACCCACTCGCGCATGCCCCACACGCCGCTGCCGTAGGGCCAGGCCGTAGAGCTGATGCGGGAGTCGAACAGCTGCTTCCACTGGTCGGCGCTGCGCTGTTTGAGCGGTTCGCGCTCGTGGTGCACTTCCAGCAGGCTGCCGCAGGAGGGGCAGGTGTAGATCACATCGTAGATGGAGTGCTTGGCGGTACAGCCCGCAATACAGCGAAAATAAACGGTCTGACTATCGTTGTCTAGTTTGGGCGCAACAGCGGACGACATCATGGTGGGTCTGAGGGATGGGTTCATCAGTTGTCATTATCCCCGCAGCCTGCCCCCGGTGGTAAGGGCCAGGACGATTTATGCTGCGGCTTGCGATCGCCCTGGTTTTTGGCCACAATCAGGGCCATAGCCCTTAAGCGGTACCGTTGCCTCCCATGTTGATGCCCTTGTGAAACGAGTTTTTCGACTATTTCCGCCCCGCCGTCGAACGGTGAAAGCCAAGCAGCTCGCCGACAGCTACACGCGATCGCCGGAGGGCCATGTGATCGTGCGATTGCAGCTAAGCTCACCGACGGCGCTGCTGATGCCCTTCGAGGGTTTCCCAAAAAACTTTGGCGACGAGCACAACGACCAAACGCCGGTGCTCAATCTCAACAAAGACTTTGTCGATTATCTGTTTGGCCGTCTGGCCGAACTGGGCGACGAGTCGCTACTGCTGAATATAAACTTGATGGCTGATTTTGACGACCAGCCCGCCCCCCGAGGCTCTGCCGACATTATGCAGACGGCGATTCAGCGCTACTTTTCCTACCTAGAGGCGGTGCGCCGCCAAGATCTGCAAAAACTGGCGTTTGATGCGGTGTTGCTGGGGATACTGGGGGCCGGGGCGCTGGGGCTGTCGGTGTTTTTAGACGTCCGCAATGCGGTGGCCGATCCCGGTATAGGAGAGTTGTTACTCAGCCAGGGGGTGACCGTGTTTGGCTGGCTCACCCTGTGGGAAGCCCTGGCCAACGTGCTCTGGCACTGGCGACCGCTGTATCAGCAGCTGCGCATGAGTCAGCGGTTGCAGAACGCACCGCTAGAACTCACCACCCACCAGACCCTCACCAGCACGGTGCCGAGCTGATCTCAAATCCGAATTCCATAACCCCAATTTTAAATAAGCGACTTTTGTAGGGGTGTAGGGGCAAACGGTGTTTGCCCAGCCCAGATGGGGTTAGCCAAGGCGAATTCAGGATCGAGCCGGTAGCTCCAAGACGAGAAGAGTCAAATTAGGCACAATCTAAGGGGGCTGACCGATCGCGATCGGCAGCGTCTTGTATCCCTGAAGATCAGCATAGACAGGCTTACGTGCATCTCACCTTGAGTAGCGTTGCCCCTTATCCCCCAGCCCCTCTCCCCGTAGGAGAAAGGGAGCCGACATTCACCAGTCCCTCACCTCAGGAAGAGGGTAGGGTGGGGGTGACCCAACCGCACAGGCCTATTTCCCTTACCCACCGGATTAGCGCTAAATCAATTCACCCAAGACCCACATTTTTTATGACTTCCGCTGACACTCGTTTGACTCAAACCCCCGATTCCCAACCCGCCGTTTCAGTCGCTCACCTCGACTGGGCCATTAAAGAAACGATCGTAGCTCGGGCCAAAATCGTGGGGGAACGCCTGTCGCTCAAAACCGTAGACCGGAC
>JBARVK010000329.1:0-5879 GCA_049646225.1 Nodosilinea sp. | reverse complement strand
GGTGAGCCATCAGCGCGGCCCACGTAGAGCCTTTTGTTAGCGTCACTATAGGCCAGCTCACCAAACAGCAGATGGTCGGGTGGGTTGGCCCCGGTAGTCCGTTTGGCCCTCAGCCTATACATAGGTGCCCCCGTCGAGCTCGCTGGTCGCCCCTGTAAACTGCTCTACATTTAGCTGCCAGTTGGCGTTGGCGTAGGGCCTCGCTCTCAGGTTCAACCGGGCCTGAAAATATCGCACGTTGTAGCCCGCCTGACCCAGGATGAGGCTAAAAGGGAAAATCATCAGCTGTTCGTCTTTGGTGGCATACAGGCGCGTGGCTTCAAAATAGCCATCTTCGTAAAATTCATCATTGGCATAGAACAGCCTCAGCCGGATATAACCCGTGCCCGGCCACTCCCCCACCCACGTTTGGCTAAACCTAAATAGCTCCCCCTCAGCAGGGGCATTTAAGGTTTGCCAATCCAGCAGGTTGGGGGCAATGGTGCCCAGAGTAGACCAGCTCATTACTGGTCAGACTTAGGGGCAGATTTTGCCGTGGTTTTGGTCGCTGGCTTGGTCTCCTGCTGAATGGTGGCCGCCGTAACTATGCGGCGGGAGCGTAGCTTAATTCGGTTGTAGATCTCTTCTGCTTCAGGGCTCATCAGGTTAACTCCGGTAACGGTTTACTGTGGGCAAAAATAGCCCGGTTTCGGTCGGTTCAAACCTAACTCCCGCGTCGATCACATAGTCGATATTGGCCTCTACCGCCCCTAACCACGCATCGGGGTCAATGCCTTGCTCTGCCAGGCAGTCTAGAGCCGTGTCTAAATGGCCCTCACCATTTAGCAGGGCTTCTATCAGGTCATCTCGAACGGTGGCCGCCTGCACTTCGGATCGCTCGTCTGAGCGGTTGAAGTCTGGGTCATGCCGTAGCGCGGTTAGGAATGGATCGAGCGGGGAATATAGGTCTGGCATGGCTCTAGGGGGTTAGGCGGCCTCGATGCCGACATATTCCCGGCTAAGCGATACCCGTTTGATGGCGGCGGCAGCGTTGGCGGCCAGGATAGCGGCCTTGGCCTGCAAAAATGCGTCGGTTTGGTCGCTGGTGGCTGTCTGGGCACCAAAGGGGATAGAGAAGCGCTCGCCGTTGTACTTCAGATACTGTAGCCCCGTGACATCAGAGCTTTGAACAGAGACCGAGCGGGTAGAGTTCTCAAAATAAACGACTCTAGCGGCTCGAAACTTCGGCAGAGCTATAACGGTATTGGCCCCCAGGGTATTGGTTATCGCTGCTTCACTTACTCCGTTGACAATGGCTCGAAGCTTGGTATCACTGTCCTGGCTGCATCGGGCCTGCAAAAATTCGTCGGTGGCTACTGTCACGGTGAAAGGTTGCACATAGAGATATACACTCAGATCTCTTGGCCCCTGGGTCCCAATTCGGCTGGGGCGTGTGCCAGCGGTTTGCAAGTATTGAATGTAGTTGTTGAGGGCGGTATTTAGCTTGGCCCCGCGTTTAACATCTGAAAATCTGCGTCCCATGGCTTTAGTCTCCTGTAATCTGTGCCCCTATGGTGCCCCCTGCTAGGCTGATAGATTTCCGGCGGAAGGGTATACCTTTCCGGGGATTTTTCATTTATAGCTAAATCGACTCAACTGGCTAGAGCTGATGGATACAGACCTGTTCGGTCTACCAAGGGCATCCCATTTTTCAGACCGTGCACGTGAAGAACCGCATACTGAAACCGTACATCGGCTAGTGGCCTCTTTCTGGGTGTTCTGCGAGTCTCGCCATAGATTCGGTCATTCGGTGGGATGACTGGATAGGCTGCGGCCTCATTTTGATTTTCAACGTAGTGAAGCTTTGATGTGTCAATCGTATCGTTTTGAATATCTAAAATTCTCTCAACTACATCTCTACCATTGGCTTCAGTTCTGCAAAGAATTTGCAGTTGATATCCTTTATCCCAATCAGTATAACTGCACATTATTCGACCTTTTCTCCATACGAAACCACTCCCTATATTGAAATTGCTATTTATTCTAGTCGCGTATGTTTGGGCCACAGATGGATTTATTGTTCCGCTGGTGTGGGTCATTAGCCTAAAGCTAATGCGGCCTGTAACCACCTCATAACCGGGTTCTACGTCGCCTAAATCTTCGATGAAATTAAGGATGATTTGAGGTTTATAGCGCCTTTCACTTTCAAAAGCGGTAACAGGAATACCGAACATCGGCACATCAAATTTAAGCCGCCGCACATAGTTGAACAGCTCCCACCGTAATAGGGTCATAGGTAGCGAGTCTTCATCTTTGTGCGTTGCACCATGGCGTAGACTGCCCCGTGTGGTGCTAATGTCTGGGTCCCAATCTTCGCCCCCCAGGTCGTTAAAAAACTCGCGTACCTGGCGGTTCGCATAGCGGCGAAACAAGTCTTGTAGGTGCTCGGCTTCGGAAAAATTCTCAGGTAGGGTCACTGGTCGAGGGTTCCATATCAGCTGCTGTTACGGCGGGTCCGGCGGTGGCGTTGGCCTTAGCCTCTTCATTGGTCAAAGGGATGTCGCTATTATCGGGGTAAGCTCCGGGCACCAAATCTCGAACCGCGTTGTTAAAGTTTTCCCGCTGCTCGCCCAGCTCACCTATCTCGTCCTGAATCTCCTTGATTTCGCTGGTCACCATGGCATAGCTGCTGACGGTTTCTTCGATTGTTTCCAGACCGTCCAGCGCTCGTGAGTATTTGCGCCGAATCAAATCCTGGGCTCTGACTCGTTCAGCCATTGGCCCATAGGCCTTCTCACCCACTACGCCCCATTTTCTAAGCGCGTTGCCAATTTTGCCGGTATTTTCGGCGGTCCACTCCAGCACCTCCTGGGTGCCGTCGTGAATGCTTCGCAGCGTCCACACCACCATGGTGGCGCTGCTGATTATTCGGTTCGCTTTATTCCAGGTTTCGTTTAGGCCGTGCCACCGCTCAGCCCCAAACAGGTTCTCGAAAAAATTATTCGCCTGAGTGCCAAACCAGCCATTCACGTCGAGGGCGTTGCCTTCCTCATCTTCGATGCCCAGCACGTCGAGGCCCTGAGAGATGGCATAGCCCAGCGTTTCTCCCACATCGCGGCTGATCATACTGGCGTTGTGCAGCACCGTGATCAGGGTCATGGCATTAAGCACTTTTTGGATTCGGGTAGTTTCCCATGCCTTACGCATGAAGGTGTTCACATTGCCCAGCAGGTCGAAGGTCTGCCCTAGCTTTACCCTCGACTCAATGCCGATGCCGTAGAGCCCAAAGAAACCGCTCGTGGGGTTGCTGGCCTGCTGCTGCACATCGGTGGCTTTGTTCTGAATGTCCATCACCCGCTGACGTTCATAAATGCAGGTCGGCGGCTGCGGCAGGTTGACCACAGGCGGCGGCGGCGGCGTCACTCTCTGTAGTAGTGGGTTTGGCTGGGTGCGATTGGTCAAGCTGGCCGTGGGCGTGTTGACCTTTTGCCTCAGCCCGTCGAGTATCACCACAGGGATAGCCACGGCCAGCGCCGAAGTGGTGGCATTGATCGCCGGGCGTTGAGTCGATGACGATTGCTCCTCCCCATTCACCCGAACGATGGGCCCTCCATAGCCCCAAACCCTAGAGGGTTTGCCATTGACTAGCCAGCCGGTCGGCTTGCTTTCGTCTACTGGTTGTAGCGGGTCGGCGGCGGGCGGTGTCTGCGGGTTGTCGGCCAGGTTCGTTGGGGTTTCGCTCGGTGATTCGAGGTCGGTGGGGGTTGGCGTGGTGGTTGGGGCCGTGGAGGGCAGCGGCGCGATCGTAGGCGTGGGGGTAAAGTTCGAGGGAGCCGGAGCCGGTGGGGCTAGGGGCGTCGTGTCGGGCGTTGCCTGGGGCTCTACTCCTGGCCAGGAGGGAGTCTCTGGCGTGGGCGTAGGCGTGGGCGTGGGCGTGGGCAACGGTGGCGGTAGGGTGCGCGGGGCCGCGCCAATCGTCGGCTGTCTAGCTGGGTTCGGAGCACGCACGGGGGCAGCGCCACCGGGGGGATTCCCCCACGTATCGGGAAGGCCATCAGCCCTAACAATCTGAAGGTTGCTGTAATATCCACCACACCCAGAGACTAAGCTTTGAGGGTTGTTGGGCTGAAGAGATACGCTTACATATTTCAGCCCGTCGCCGCAAACTTCATTTCCGGTGGCGTTATTCTGGAGCCTTATTGGCCCCTGCATTATGGCTTCTCGGGCGAAAGGTCCAAAGTTTGGATAGCCATATGTCCAAGAGACGCGATAAGCTACGCCCACACCCTGGCCCCCCGTAAATGGGGGGGGGGTCTCTGGCTCTACGATCGCGCCCTCATCCATGGCCCCCAGGGGCAGTTCGTTGGGGTCGGGCGGCTCGGGAAAGGGCCACAACCAATCAGGAGTACCAGCGGGTTTTGGTTGCCGTGCCGCGATACCAGCGACGGCAAAGGGGGCGGTAAAGGGCATCGCTAGAGCTGCCGCAAGGTTTCCCCGGCCTGGGTTTTGGCCTGCCGTATAAGCAGTTTTGGCGAGCCTTCCCGCCCCGCTGGCAGCATCGCCTATAGCATCGAGCAACTGTGGCAGCATGGCCAGTGCCCCCAGTGCCGGGGCGAGGGAACCAAAATTTTTGACGACTGGTGGGGCCGATAACGGGGCAGACACAGACGGCGGAATAATGGCCGGAGACGGATTGACCGGGGTAGAAAGACGGGGCGGCACGTAGGGTCGGGCGGTGGGTGCAATTGTCCCGACCGGAGGCCGTATTCCCCCAGCTAGCGCAGAACTTAACGGTGGGGTTTGGGGAGGAGTCCAGGGCACCCCCCCCGCGATTTGAGCCGATCGCCCAGCAATGGCAGCAGACCGTTGAGCGATCGCCGCTGAATTGATGGGGCTATTAATGGGCGAGGGGTTTGAATGGACACGATAGACCGGCCCATTAATAGGCGTAGATAATGCCGATGGGGCGGACGGTTGACCTAAGTAGGCGTTATTTAGGTTCGCCCTGCTAGTTGGTGCAGTCTGGTTGATCGGAGATAAAGAGCGCATTAGGCATGGCTATTAAGACAGGAAGGAAGTAGGAATTGGTGCGGTCGATATCTCTTGAACCTCTTGCCAATATTTAGTCGTTTGAGTGCGCCAATCAGTTGATAGGGGCAGACTGCTTCTAAAAATGATCCGTTCATTTTTGTCAGCGGCCACGCCGTCCTGAGCCGTTATCAAGGGAACTAGGGGGGCTTCATCGGATTCTTGATAGCGGTTGTTTTTGTGAAGCTGGTACAAAACACCGTTAGCCCAGGCGGACAACTTTTCTACGGTGTCCACGCTGGCGGGCAAGTTAGCCGGGGCGAATGCGGTCATATTTCCTCGTTTTTGCCAGAGAAGGGCTGAAAATCCTCGTGTCGGCGGTTCAAGCCCGCCTCCTGGCATCATTCTAGCCTTCGAGCATTAATAATTTGTTCTGATATGTTGCTGAGTGAAGCAACTACTCAACGACGGGGCGAGGGGTCTAGACTCCTCGCCCCGTCTACGTTTTCACAATTTTGTAACGGATGTCCTCGACTCACCCGGCCTAACGACAGAATGAGGGTTTTGCCCTTGTGCCAGTTGGGCATTTTAGGCCGGTTTTAGTCCATGGCCAAAACGGGTCAAAATTCGGGGATGATCGGACGCCTGGCCCTGGCCGCGTAGTGCTTGTAAATTATCGCGGTGCTCACCCTGGCCAGGTAGCTGACATCCTGCACCGAGACCCCGGCTTCGAGCGCGCCGGTGATCCAGGTGTGGCGGCAATGGTACTGCGACAAATAAAAGGCGATGTGGCCTTGCTCGGCCAGCTGCAGGACGATGGGCCGCCAGAATCGCCGCTGAAAGTTGGTGTAGTGCAGGCTGCCCCCCTCTTT
>JBARVK010000328.1:0-1616 GCA_049646225.1 Nodosilinea sp. | reverse complement strand
GCGATAGGGAGAATGAAAGGGCGAGGGGGTGAGGGGGTCTATTCCTACCCTGTAGGTAACCCTCGCACATCAATGTTCCCTCATTCACCCATTCCCTCATCCACCCTTAAGCGCTAGTAACCTGGGTCCAATACTGATCAAACAGATCGGTGCTGGCGGTATCGAGAGCCACAATGCCTTCGCTCTTGGCCAGGACGGCTTCAGGGGGGTAGAGGTCTTCGTTGGTTTGAATGTTGGCGGGTAGGCGGTCAAAGGCGGCCTGATTGGCGGTGGCAAAAAACAGACGCTCTACGGCAGTGCTGGCGATTTCAGGATCTAGCATGAAGTTGATCCACTGGTAGGCGGCGTCCAGGTTGGGGGCGGTAGCAGGAATAGCCAGGGTATCGGTCCACAGCGATGCCCCGCTGGCGGGAATGATGTATTCCAGGCGGTCGTCTTCGAGGGTGAGCGCGATCGCATCGCTGGAGTAGGCCATCGACACGCTCAAGTCGCCCCCCAGCAGCTCATTTTCAAAGCCGGTGGTTTTAAAGGCCGCAATGTGGGGTCTCAGCTCTAGCAAGCGGTCGTAGGCGGCTTCAATTTCTTCAGGGTTACTGGAATTGTAGGAATAGCCTAGAGATTTGAGAGTGGCGCCCAGGGTTTCGCGCATATCGTCGAGCATGGTGATACGGCGCGATAGGGGCTCCTGGTTGGCCCACAGGAAATCCCAATCGGCGGGGCCGCCAGGGGTGACCTCGCGGTTGAAGAGTAAGCCTGTGGTGCCCCAGCAAAAGGGTACGGAGTGGGCATTGTTGGGGTCGTAGGCCGGATTCTGCCACTGGGCCTTGAGGTTGTCTAGGCCGGTAATGCGGCTCTGGTCTAGCTCGGTGAGCAGGCCCAGATCGAGCATTTCTGACACCACATAGTCAGAGGGGTAAATGATGCTGTAAGCATCGCCGCCACCGGCCTGGAGACGGGTCAGCATGATTTCATTGGAATCGAAGATATCGATGACGACCGGAATGCCGGTGCGCTCGGTAAAGGCGGCGGCCAAACTGTCGTCGGTGTAGTTGGCCCAGGTGTAGATGTGCAGCGTGCCGTTATCGCCGCCGCCACCGGATGGCGGACCAGCCAAATTGCGTCGGCAGTTGGTGGCGGCAAGACCTGCCGCAACGGCTGCCGACCCCTGCAAAAATCGCCGCCGACTCAGGGCTGGACGGCGCGAGTAGGGGGAGGTTGGGAGTCGCTTTGCAGGCACGGTTTTCTCCAAGAGGGCTAGGGGGGCAGCTAATGGATGGTTACCAAAGCGGGCAACCAGCAGATGAAAGGAGGGAGTCCTCCCGGTCTTTAGTTTCTCAGTATATGAGGATGCGTCCTAAGGGGGATGAATTAGTGCGGTGGATAGCGGGTTCAAGGGCAGGCTACTAGCAGCGGCGATCGATCTAGGCCGATGTCTGCCCCTTGCCCTAGGGCTGTCGCTAGGCGGCGTTTAGCACTAGGCAGTCGTGGGCGGCCCAGTGAACATAGACGGGGGTATCGACAGCAATCGTCCCTTCTGAGCGGTGGGGCTGCCGTACCGTCAAGACTTCGCCTGAGCTGAGGTGTACGACGCAGTGTAGGTGAGTACCCAGGTACAT
>JBARVK010000327.1:0-6331 GCA_049646225.1 Nodosilinea sp. | reverse complement strand
AAGGACCAGCTTTGAACCGGAGTCTTGTGGAGGGGGTGCAACAGCGAAAGGGTAATCACATTACTCAATCAAAAACGATCCCTATAGCTTTCAATCATAGAAGAGTCTGAGCGACCCCGACCTACTTTTAGAGTCGGCCCCCGTCGCCAGGTTAGAGAAATCTACTGCCTAGATCATAGTCCAGGTTGAGGGTAATTCAGCGGGGGAGTACAGCTCCTAGGGAGTGGTCTTAGCGGAGGCTACGATGGCGGTGCAGACTTTAGGTTTAGAGTACCCACCGCCTGGCGATCGAGTAACCAGCCCAGCTCACCCTGAGGCTGCACCAGCCGAGAGGGGTAGGCGCGGTCGTCGCCCTCGGCGGCGAACACCTGGGCCAGGGCCGCTTGCTTGTCGGCTCCGGCCACCAAAAACAAGACTCGACGGCTTTGGTTAATCAACGGCACGGTAAACGTAATGCGAGGGTCACCACCTTTGTCGCCTACGGTGATCAATCTCTCATGCTCTCCTAGGGCCGCCGTGTGGGGAAACAGCGAGGCGGTATGGCCGTCATCTCCCATGCCCAACAGGATTAGGTCAAACTCAGGGATCTGGTCATGGGAAGTGCCCTGCAGACCACCAAACACCGCTTTCACCATGGCCTCATACTGACTGGCCGAGGCTGCCGGGTCGCCCTCTAGGGTGGGGGTAACCAAAATGTGGTCGGGCGGAATGGGCACGCGATCGAGCCAGACCTCTTTGGTCATACCGGCATTGCTGTCGGGGTGGTCAATGGGCACGTAGCGCTCATCGCCCCAAAAAATATAGAGCTTTTCCCAGGGGAGGTCTCGCTCGGCCAGACCGGCATAGAGGGGCTTGGGGGTGCTGCCCCCGGCCAGGGCCAGGGTGCAGTAGTCGTGGTCGGCGACAGCACTGTGGATCGCCTCTACAACCAGGGTTAACGCCCGCTCCACCAGGGCCGGTTTGTCGGGCAAGATCTCAAGCAGGGAGGGAGCCATAGGTAGCCTTACCGATAATGACCCCAGCCTGCCTTTTCTGAAGGCGTTTTTCCAGGGCTTTTCATAGAGCAGACTAGCTCAGTTCTGGGTTTAAACTCAGTGGCTTAAGCTTTACTTTCAAAGCAGAGCGCCCTGCGGTTGAATTCTTGTGGCTGAATTATTTGGTTGACAAGCCGCTCAAAACCTTGAAAGCTTACGGTTAGCCCTATTCCCTCCGCTGGTGCCCCGTCATTCTTAACTTCGCCCCATGCAACTGACTCCCCAGGAAAAAGACAAGCTGCTGATCTTTACGGCGGCGCTGGTAGCCGAGCGCCGCAAAGACCGGGGCCTGAAGCTTAACCATCCCGAAGCGGTGGCCTATATCTCGGCAGCCATTTTAGAAGGTGCGCGCGACGGACGCACCGTGGCCGAACTGATGAGCTACGGTACCACCCTGCTCAGCCGGGCCGACGTTATGGACGGGGTGGCCGAGATGATCCACGATGTGCAGGTGGAGGCTACCTTCCCCGATGGCACTAAACTGGTCACCGTTCACGATCCCATTCGGTAAACCCATGGCTATGTCTGCCTCTGACCCAGGGGATATGTCTCTGGCCGCCGCCGATCGCGAGGCCGTCCTGACCGCGCTGGTGGCCCAGCTCGATGCCTACGTTTTTTCTGTGGTGGCGGAGAAAATTCAGGGTGACATTGAGCAACGCTTAGAGGCCGGGGGCTACAGCGACATTACCGGCGCTCAGCAGCTGGCGGATACGCTGACGGCTCAGCTGCAGGACATGAGCGGCGATCGCAACCTGCGCCTGCACTTTAGTCCCGTACCGCTGCCCCACATTGAACCGGAAGCCGCGCCCGATCCCCAGGACCTGGAGCGCCAGCACCAGGCCAGCCGCCGCCGCAATTTTGACATTAACCGGGTCGAGCGCCTGCCGGGGAACGTAGGCTACATACAGCTGTTTAGCTTTGAGCCGCCGGAGTTTGCGGGAGCATCGCTGGCGGCGGCGATGACCCTGGTGGCCCACACCGACGCCCTGATCTTTGACCTGCGCCACAACCAGGGCGGCTCTCCGGCTACGGTGGCGCTGCTGTGCAGCTACCTGTTCCCGCCCCATCCGCCGATTCACCTCAATGACCTGTACTGGAGCGAAACCGACGAAACCCATCAGTGGTGGACGGTGCCCTACGTGCCAGGGCAGCGCTACCTGGATAAGCCGGTCTTTGCCCTCACCAGCCCTGAGACCTTTTCGGCGGCGGAGGAGTTTGCCTACAACTTGCAAGTGCTAAAGCGCGGGGCGGTGGTAGGCGAAACCACGCGCGGCGGGGCCAACCCAGGGCGCGGCTTTCGTCTGCACGACCATTTTTGGGTGTTTATGCCCACGGGGCAGGCGATCAATCCCGTCACCGGCAAGAACTGGGATGACACGGGGGTGATTCCCAATGTCAAGGTGCCGATGGAAACCGCCCTCGACACAGCTCACCTGATGGCCCTCAACCACCTGCTAGAGGCCGGGCCTGAAGGCATCGCCCGCCGCGAGCTAGAGGAAGCCCTGCCGCGAGTCGAGCGATCGCTCCAGCAAAAGCGCCAAGATCTCATTGCCAACCTAGGAGGCCCCCTATGATTCCCGGAGAACTGCTGCCCGCCGAGGGTGAAATTGAGCTGAATGCTGGCAAGCCAACGGTGACGCTGGCGGTGGCGAATACGGGCGATCGCCCCATTCAGGTCGGCTCCCACTTTCACTTTTTTGAGGTGAATGCGGCCCTCAGCTTCGATCGCGACTCAGCCCGCGGCATGCGGCTCGATATCCCCGCCGGTACCGCCGTGCGGTTTGAACCGGGCGACGATCGCGACGTCACCCTGGTGCCACTGGCCGGGGAGCGCCGAGTATACGGATTTAACGCCCAGGTTGAAGGTGCGCTGTAGCAGAGCATTGCACTGCAATGCCCCTACAAACCGGGAGTATACAGACAGGATTTGGGATAAACCCTCTTCTGGGCTATCTCTGTAGGAGCTAGCTAACCTGAGTTCGGGATAAGGAAATTCTCTGCAAAAGCAGGCCTGCCGTCCCCTCCTGGGAGGGGTAGGGGTGGGTCAGTCGGGGCTAGCGGCGGAACATCACCGTATGCAGCTAATTATAGCCGTAGCCGTTTTGACCCACCCCGCCCTTCGGGCACCCCTCCAAAGGAGGGGACGGCGCTATCCCGAACTGAGGTTAGCTAGCTTTTGCTGGTTCCAACGCTACCGGGCATTGACCCCATTCATTGCCGACGCTGCCGAGGGCTTCAGACCTGACTCTGACGGCTAAAAGCCTGGCTGGACCAGTGGCGCAATCATTGGGTAGGCATGATCAGCCGCTTGCAGCGCTAATTTAAAAATCGGGTCAGGGTGGCGCTGTAGGTTTGGTACGGTTTGACCCCGGTGAGGGTCTCTAGCAGTTCGCCGTCTTTAAAGAACATGACCGACGGCATGCCTTTGAGCCCAAACCGCTTGGAGATCTGCCGATTGGTATCGAAGTCTATTTTCATCACCCTGGTGCGATCGCCTTCGGCCTCCGCTAGCTGGTCTATGAGCGGCGCTACCTTTTTACATGAGCCACACCAGGAGGCCGTGCAGGCCACCACCAGCAGCGATTCCTGGGCCAGCAGGGAGTTGAGTTCTGATTCATCAATAAAACGAGCCGCTCCGGTTTCTGCTTCGCCCAGCTGGGTCAGCTCGCTAGCCAATTCGGCAAAGGAGCGGCTGCCGTTGAGGGTTTTGAGCTGCATCTGCTGCTGGTAATACTCAAGTAGCGGGGTAATTTCTGCGTCATGGCGCTCTAGGCGACGACGAATGGCTGGCATTGTCTCGTCTGGGTCGCGCTCAGTCCAGAGCCGGTTCAGCAGCAGTCCGGTCATGGTCTGGAAATAAACCACAGTGGCCGCAGGCAGACCCACCGCCGCCAGCCACTGGTCAAACGACTGGGCCTGGCCCACCGTGCGCGGAAACCCGTCTAGAACCCAGCCGTTGAACATCGCATCGGGCTGCTCCAGCCGCCTCCGCAGCAGCTTTATGGCTAGGGCGTCGGGCACCAGTTCCCTAGCTTCGACGTAGGGGCGGGCTTCGAGGCCAATGTCAGACTGTTTGGCGATCGCATCGCGCAGCAGCGCCCCCATTGAAACATGGGGAACACACCAGCGGTTGGCCAGTTCGCCGGCCTGGGCCTTGACCCCCACCCCAGGCGGCCCCAGCAAAATAACTTGCTTAGCGGTCATGAAATACCTCCTTCTAGAGTGCTATCTAACGGCGTCTGTGAAGGTATCAAGACATGCGTTATGGCTCACTGCGTCTACAGCTAAGCAGTATCTGGCAACGGTCTACCACCCGGTGATTTTTGTGAGGATTCTTTTAGATTGATTTTCTGATTTTTGTCGGGTTCTAATCCCTCACGACTTTGCCTCGGAGGCGGCGATAGATTTTTTCGAACTCCACCCAGACAAACAGCAGGGTGCTAAAGCCAAAGCAGACCAGCAATTCAAAGGGGCTGAGCAGGTGGGTGCCAAAGAAGTCCCGCAGGGGCTCAACGTAGATCAGCATCAGCTGGAGCACGCAGGTTAGCGTCACGGCGGCCAGCACAAAGGGATTTGACCAGGGTGACATTTCTATCGTCAGCCGGGTGCTGGAGCGCACGGCGATCGCGTGGCCCATCTGGGCCAGGCAGAGGGTGGTAAACACCATTGTTTTCCATCGATCGGGGTCGCCGTCCTGCTGCGACCAGTGGTAGGCCCAGACCATCATCGTCACCGAAATAATTGCAAACACGATGCCAATACGCAGCATATAGGCCCCCAACCCGCGGGCGAAGATACTCTCCTGGGGGTCGTGGGGCGATCGCTCCATCACGTCGGGCTCGGCGGGTTCCACCGCCAGGGCCAGGGCCGGAAAGCCGTCGGTGACCAGGTTCATCCACAGAATTTGTAACGGCGTTAGGGGCACATCCAAAATCGGCAAAATGAGCGGTGACAGGGCAATGGTGAGCAGCTCGCCAATGTTGGAGCCGAGGATGTATTTCACAAAGCGGCGAATATTGGTGTAGACCACCCGACCCTCTTCGGTGGCGGCGACGATGGTGGCAAAATTGTCGTCGAGCAGCACCATGTCGCTGGCCTCTTTGCTGACGTCGGTGCCGGTAATGCCCATGGCAATGCCGATTTCGGCCTGCTTAAGGGCCGGGGCATCGTTAACGCCATCGCCGGTCATGGCCACGATCTGGTGATCTTGTTGCAGGGCTTTGACAATCCGTAGCTTGTGCTCGGGCGACACCCGGGCGTAAATATTGACCTGCTTCACGGCTGCTTCCAGCTCAGCCTGAGACATCTTCTCTAGATCGGCTCCGCTGAGAGACTGAGCCCCGCTGTCGGCAATGCCTAAGTCCTGGGCGATCGCCATAGCGGTGAGCTGATGGTCGCCGGTAATCATCATCGGGCGAATGCCTGCGCTGCGGCAGCGCTCCACCGCCACGCGCACCTCCGGACGCAGGGCATCGATCATGCCGACTAAACCTAGCCACACCAGGTCTTGCTCGGCTCGCTCAGCCTCGCCTTCGACGGGCACCGCCTCTAGGGGGCGGTAGGCAAAGCCCAGCACCCGTAGCCCTTGGGCGGCCATGGCGGCATTGTCGGATAGAATCTGCG
Source organism: Nodosilinea sp. (assembly GCA_049646225.1). Taxonomy (GTDB): domain Bacteria; phylum Cyanobacteriota; class Cyanobacteriia; order Phormidesmidales; family Phormidesmidaceae; genus Nodosilinea. The sequence goes on along the minus strand of JBARVK010000327.1, from coordinate 674 downwards.
ATCGCGTCTCCTGTGTCAGCGACACCCGCTCTGCCCCGTTCAGGCGACTGGTGCAACACTCCAGCAGCAACTCCGGCGACCCCTTGGCCAGCATCAGGTAGGGAGCCTGAGCCAATTGCTCGGGCAGGGACAGCTCAGTGCTCAGCGTTTCGACGCCGCTAAGCACCACGCTCATGCGCTTGCGCTCTGAGGAAAACGGAAACTCCACCTGGCGTCGCAGTTCGTGGCCCAGGCGGTGGCGATCTAGACCACTTTTCGCCGCCATCACCACCAGTGCCCCCTCGGTGGGGTCGCCCACAATTGCCCAGTCGCCCCCTTCCTTTTGCAGCACCGAGTCGTTGCACAGCAGGCCATCTAGCAGCAGCAGGCCGAGGTCGGCGATCTGCCGGGGGGCGATCGGCTGGCCCTGGCTCAAAAAGTCACCCTCCGGGGCATAGCCCTCGCCGGTCACCTGTAGCGTTTCGCTCAGGGTACGCACCTGCTGCACCACCATTTTGTTTTGGGTCAGGGTGCCAGTCTTGTCGGAGCAGATGGTGGTGACCGACCCCAGGGTTTCGACCGCAGGCAGGCGACGAATCAGGGCATGGCGGCGCACCATGCGCTGGGTGCCAATGGCCAGGGTAACGGTGATGACGGCGGGCAAGCCCTCGGGCACCACCGCCACCGCCATACTC
>JBARVK010000326.1:0-3079 GCA_049646225.1 Nodosilinea sp. | reverse complement strand
GTTTTCCCTAGGGCCTAAATAACGAATCGGCTGAGTCGGTCAGCGAGTCAAAAAAGAGCAAAAAGCCCAGCACGTCGCGAAAGGGCTGCGTAAACGTATTCAAGGCGTAGCTCACCCGCGCCAGCAGGTTGCGATCGACCACCAGAATGTCGTTTTCCTGGAGCGGAATATTCTGGCTCAGGTCGCCATTTACCGCCGCCGCAGCATCGACCATGATTGTATCGGCGGTGCCGGTCTCGGGGTTGAAGCGCAGCAGCGCAATGCGGTTGTAGGCGGCGACATCGGGGTTGACTCCCGCCACCGCCATGGCGTCCAAAAAGCGACTGCCGTTGCGCAGGTTGATGGCCCCAAATCGGGCTTCCAGGCCCCGCGAGCCCGAGGCCCGATTGAGCACCCGGACGGTGATTTCAGGGCGGGCCAGGGTTGAGGTGGCCACCAGGTCGCGATCGTAGCTGTCCAGGTTTTCAGGCGCTAAGCGGGGGATGGTAATCACATCGCCATCCTGGAGCTGCACCTGGGGAATGGGTTCCCCCTGCACCAGCGGGGTAAACAGATCGACCTGGCGCGACAGCCGCGAGCCATCGTTCAGGGTGCGCTCAACCTGCACTCCGCGCAGGTCGGCCAGGGTGGTGGAGCCACCTGCCGTCAGCAGCGCCACCGACAGCTGGGGTGCCTGTAGCGGGTACAGCCCTGGGCGCGGCACCTCGCCCACCACCGTCACTTCCACCGACCGCTGGGCCGTTAGTACGATCGAGACATCGGGGTTGACCACGTACTGGTCGTAGAGGCGGTAGAGCGTATCGCGGGCTTGGTCTAGGGTCAGCCCCGCCAGGTTGACGGTGCCCGCCAGGGGCACAACGACATTGCCCTGCACATCCAGGGTGGCCGGAAAACTCAGGTCTGGAAACCGCTGCACCCCAACAAAAATACCGTCCCCCGGCCCTAGCCGGTAGCTGTCGAAGTCAGAGGTAACATCGGAGCTGAGCGGCGGGGTGGGCGGATCGGTAGGGGAGATGAGGGGCACAGACGTCTGGGCGATCGCAGGCATCGCCACCAGCCCCGCCAAGAGCGTCAGCCCTCCCCAAGGGCCTAGCCGACGGGCCGTAGCGCCAGCGGTTCTGCAACGGTTTAAACCACTCAACAGCATAGCCTCAACAGAATGAGGACCTCCTCGCCACGACAACTCACCCATATTGGCCCATATTTCTGACAATGGGCCAGGGGGCAGCCGCAACCAGCTCAGAACTGAGCCCGGTCATGACTCGGGTGATCTCCGGTTGAGGAGGAGCTTAACCTCAGGCGGCCAATTGGTCTAGCATAAGAATTGGAATGGGCTCAGAAAGCTTTTTCCAGGGCGGAGCGAGGTCGGTCTTTTGAGTCTTGTTTCTAATAGAAGTGGTAAGCGTGGCGTTTTGGATAGGACGGCTTTGACCACGTTTTTGTTCGATTTTGACGGCACAATCGCAGACAGCTTGTCGACTATTGTGGAAATCACTAATCGGCTGGCTCCAGAGTTTGGCTATCGCCCTACGTCCCTGGAGGAGGTAGACGCTCTGAAGGGGTACAGCACGCGGCAGCTAATCCGATACTCCGGCATTCCGGTCCTAAAAATTCCTGCCCTGCTCCGTCGCCTGCGGGCAGAGCTGAAGGCTCACAGGGGCCCGATCGCCCCCTGTGAGGGCATGCCAGCCGTGATTCGGCAGCTGCACGCCCAGAACCACGCGCTGGCGATAATTACCTCAAATACCCCTGAAGTGGTTCACGCTTTTTTGATTGCCCACGCTCTAGATCACTGCTTTTTCAGCGTCACTGGCGGGGGATCTCTCTTTGGCAAAGGACGATTAATCGTCAAATGCCTGGAGCAGCACCGGCTACCCCTGGCGGAAACGGTCTATGTGGGGGATGAGGTGCGCGACATTCAGGCGGCTCGGTTTGCGGGCATTCGGCCGATTTCGGTAACCTGGGGCTTCAACAGCCGCGACGCCCTGGTAGCCGCCCAGCCTGACTGGCTGGTGGAGGCACCTGAGGCTCTGCCTGGGATTGCTCAAATGCTATAGCCGTAGCCATCATGATGAGGACATTCCCCGCAATGGAGTCGCTGTCTGTCATTCCCGTAGCGACGGGAATCCATGGGAGAGCAGGTTCTCCAGAGTGGATTCCCGCATCCGCGGGAATGACGGCCCTAGCATGCTGTCTTGACCTGCGTGGCTATCGCTATATCTCACCGTTAGCCAGGGGCAGGGGCGCGAGAAAGACGTTAGTCCTGGATGGCGGAAATGGGCCTACCCTTGCAGATCTCTCGGCTCCCTAGCTTTCCTGCTCCTTAGCTCCCCTGCCTATAGAAATAGTATCTAGACTGAGGCCGCCAAATACTAAGGATTGCAGTAGGGGCAGTAGCTGGGGTCTGCCGCCGAAAACCCGTGGTCGCCAGGGAGCCGCTGCTCAAACTGACAGCGCTGGCAGCGATAGAGTCGCGCCAGGGTCAGCAGAGTAGGGGTACCGCAGAGGCTACAGGGTAGCCCTGGAAACTGTTTGACCAGGCTAAAGCCAGGACAGGAACAAGCTGGACAGCCCTGGGCGATCGCTCGAACCAACTCTTCAGCAGCCTGGGCAATGACGGCCATGCGAGTGGGGTTGTAGAGCGCGCGCATATCGGTTTCAACCTGGGCATGGCGCGGTGATTGGTCCAGGGCCTGTTCCACCTGGGCCAAAAGAACGTCTTTATCGGTAATGCCCTTTGCCAAGATGCGATCGCTCTCCCCGTCCTTGACCACCAGCCCGTGTTGGGGAAAGCCCACCGACTCGGCAAAGGCCAGGGCTTCCGCTGGGCTATGCACCCGCTGGCTGCGGTAGTTGGTGTCGGTGGAGAGGCACTCGCCAACGATTTCGAGCTGATGCTGGCGATCGATTATCAGCACCAGCTCGCGATCGCAGGCCACGAAGGGAATCTGCGGGTGTGGCCCAAAGCTGCCTTCGCTGGCGATCGCCAGGCTTTCCCCGGTTTGCCGGAGGGCGGCGGCGGCCTTGAGCCGGGCGGTGGTGAGCTGGTCAGCGGGGCGTTTAACATCGCCGGTAAAGG
>JBARVK010000325.1:0-1576 GCA_049646225.1 Nodosilinea sp. | reverse complement strand
GGTAATAGCCGCTGGGGCTGGCCGCCGGCCCCGACCAAATCGCCCACAGTTTGAGGGTATAGCCATCGCCGTTGGACAGGGGCTGAAAGTCGAACTGCCAGAGCGAATCTTCAAGGGATGTCGTGCGCCCCATTTGACTGCGCACCCGCTGCCGGATCACCTGACGCTGGCCTTCAAGGTTGAGCAGCCATCGCTCTACCGAGGGCCAGGGCTTGTTGTGTACCTGTTCGCGCAGCAGCTCTTCGGCCAGGGTGAGGTGGGTTACACCTGCGGGTAGGGCAACGGTTTGCCCTGGTAAGCGGTAGACAAAAGTGCTGTTTTCAACGCTATCGGCGACTAGGCTGGGGTAGTCGCTCACCCAGCTTTGAATGCGGAAGTAAAACTGAAACCAGCAGCTAAACAACAAGCTGAGGCAAAACAGCAGGGCGATCTGTTGGCGCACCAAGGGAGGGGCATTTTTAAAGGAAAAGTCCCAGCTGATCAGTTGCGGTACTGCGATCACCGCAAACGAGACCAGAGGCCAGGCCACCAGGGCTAGCTGCAGCCAGCGTTCGCCCCAGGCCCCGAACAAAAATATGCACACAATGGCCCCCGATACCCAGGGGGCAACGGGGATGCCAAAGAAACGAACTCTGCCGGCCTCTAGGGCCCAGCCCACCCCGATCGCCAGACAGATCCAGCTAAAGGTCGCCAGCAGGCCCACGGTAAAGGGGTTAGCCTCCAGCAGGCGAGCCAGCATCGACATCAGCCAGGAAAATAAACTTAGATAGATAACCGTCTGCCAGGAAAAGTAGCGCGGTGGCAGCAGCAGATTGCCCAGTTCGTCGAGCGTTTGGCGCAGAAAACTGAATAGTCCTTTTACCATCCCACCACCCCAGCCCGGTTGACCAGCAGCAACAGCACTAAAATAGCGGTAAAGCTAGCAGCGTTGGCCTGGAGTACCGCTAGCGATCGCGGCGAGAAGCCCTGCTGGTCTTCCACCTGGACTCGCCGGGCTCGCTCGTAGCGCTGGCGGCGGTTGTCTTCAATCGCTTCTGGGGTGGTAGCAATGGGCTTTTGGCCCAGCAGCAGCAGCAGCCAAATTAGGCCCTGGAGCTTAATCCAGTAGGTGATAAAGAAAGCAGCGATGGCGACCACCACCACCACCACCGGCAACACCTCAAGCCAGTTGTTGCTATAAAAGCGGTTGAACAGCACGTAGCTGATAATTTGGCTACGCAGGGCCAGGGGCAGAACCGCCTCGATCGCTAAAAAGGCCACCCACCCCAGGCTGGTAGCCAGCAGGTTAATGGTGGCGGCGTACTGCATACTGGTGCGGTAGCCCAAGCGCAGCCGCTGGCGTAGCACCATGGCTTCGAGCACAATGGCCACCATCAGCAGCAGGCTTTGAAAGGCGATCGCCCGCAGCGGCATAATGCCAAGTTCTGACAGTAAATCGTTAAAGGGCATGGGGCGCGATAGTGGTTGGCAAATGCCAATTTTTGACAAGGTTTGTTAGTGCACTATCAAGGGTATAACCTCGACCCAGCTTTAGCTAAGATTTTGTAGCGCCCCCATCAATCACTACGCAATACGC
>JBARVK010000324.1:0-7411 GCA_049646225.1 Nodosilinea sp. | reverse complement strand
CCCAGTTCGTAGCCGCTGAGCACATCTAGCAGCACCGCCGTATCGGCTACGGTACGCCCTAGGGGGCCGTTGACGGCGAGCCCGTTGAGTCGCTCCCCCGCTGGCGAAAAGCTGATTCGCCCGCGAGCGGCCTTCATGCCTACTAGGCCACAGCAAGAGGCTGGCCCCCGCAGTGACCCACCCCCATCAGACCCCTGTGAGATAGCGCACAGCCCGGCGGCCAGAGCCGCTGCCCCACCCCCACTAGAGCCACCCGGTGTGTAGTCTAAATTCCAGGGGTTACGGGCGGGGGGAAACCCCGGCGGCTCGGTATAGGGCAGCGACCCGAGCTGAGAGGTCGCCGTCTTACCCAAAATGATCAATCCGGCCTGGCGTAGCTTGCTGACAATATAGTCGTCCTGGTTGGCAATCAGCGCGCAGGCCGCCTTGATGCCGTAGGCGCAGGCCACACCTTCCACCGGGTTTAGATCTTTGACCGATACCGTGACCCCAAATAAGGGGGGAAGGTGGTCGGGATTACTCGCTAAGTACTCAGTTTTGGCTTTGGCATCGGCGAGGGCCTGCGGGGCCATGACCGTTACGTAGGCCCCCAGGGCTGGATTGAGCCGCTCAATGCGGTTTAGATAAATTTCCGTCAGCTCAAGGGGAGATACTTCTCTAGACCGAATGAGCCGAGCCTGTTCAAGGGCGGGCAGGAAGGCGAGATCGACTGGGTCCATAAAGACGCGGCGGGCCAGAGATGACAACGCCTTCAGAATATCAACTCCTGAGCCAGCAGGACGAGCTGAGCGTCCTGCCGCCTGCTGGCACGATGGAGTCTAGTCTCTGGAGGGCCGATCTCGCTGAGTGACACGACCTACAGGGTCAGCGACTGAGGCTGATTTTCAATCAGGTTGGCCAGGTCTTTGAGGAAAGCGGCGGCATCGGCCCCATAGATAACCCGGTGGTCGCAGGTGATATTGACCTGCATCTGCCGCTTTACCCCCATCAGGCCGTCGGCAGTGGCGACTACCATGGGGCGAGAGGCCCCGATCGCCAGAATCGACCCCTGGCCCGGCGGCAAAATAGCGTCAAAGCGATCGACGCCAAACATGCCCAGATTCGACAGCGTAAAGGTGCCGGAGTTGTACTCATCGGGCTGGAGCTGCTTGGAGCGCGATCGCGCTACCAGATCGGCCCAGGTGCGCGAGAGGGAGTAGATATCGTACTGGTCGGCATTTTTCAGTACGGGGGTAATTAAGCCGCCGCCCTCCATCGCCACCGCCACGGAAATGTTGATACCTGAGCGATACTGAATGCCCTGGTCGGTGTAACCAGCGTTGAGTAGGGGATGCTTTTGTAGGGTGACGGCCACCGCCTTGGCCAGCAGCCCGGTCATGGTAACGCCCTTGGACTTGATCTGCTTGTAGAGCGCGTCCAGGTTGTCGGTGGTAATGGTGTAGCCCACGTGGAAGGTGGGAACCGCCAGACTGGCCACCATGTTGCGAATGACAGCCTGCTGTAGGGTGTTGAACGGCACGACCTGACCCAGAGGAGCCGTACTGGGTACCGGGGCCGCCGGGGGCGGAGCGGGAACAGGAGCCGCTGACGGTGGTGCCACGGCGGCCATAGGGGTGGCCACCGGCCCAGATGGGGTGGGGGTTTTACCCGCGGCCAGCTCGACATCTTGAGCCACAATGCGACCGTGGGGGCCGCTGCCTTGGAGCGTGGTCAAATCGACCTTGAGTTCTTTGGCCAGCTTGCGGGCGCGAGGAGAAATGACAATGCGATCGCTGCGGTGGCTGGAGGAGGCCCCGTTGTGATCGGCAGGGGCGGGGGGCTCAGACACCGCGACGGCAGCGGGGGCGGGCGCAGCAGGCGCGGTCTCACCGCCACTAGCACTGGCTTTGGCTGCGGCCTGCTGCTTAGCAGCGTCAACTTCAGCCTCGGTTTCAGCCAGCAGCGCGATCGCCTCGCCCACCGGGGCCGAATCCCCGGCTTCTACCACAATGGCAGCCAAAATGCCTTCGTGGAAAGACTCCACATCCATATCGGCCTTGTCAGATTCGACAATCACCACGGTTTCGCCCTTTTCAACCCGGTCGCCCGGGGCTTTGACCCAAGACACAATCTTGCCTTCGGTCATGGTTGAACTCAGGGCAGGCATGAAGACTTCGCGAATCATGGAGGTGGCTTCCGAAACAGGACTAAGACGACAGAGCAGTAGAGATACCAAGGATTTATTCTATCCCCAAGGCTGAACCGTCAGAACGTTTAAACGCTGAACGTTCCGACAGTCAAACGCCATTGGGCTACAGTTCGCCGCGAATTTCTTGAATCACGCCGTCTTTGATCAGCAGTTCAACCTGAAGCTTGCGCACCAGATTGTCGCCTACTGATACGTTGAAGAAACTCTCCACCTTGCCCTGCTCAACTTCGGCATCAATGGCGATGGTCTGCACCTCCTGGAGCTGCTGCAAGCTCTGGTTTTTTTGCTGCAGCAGCTTGCTTTTGTCCTGGTTGAGCTGGTTTTGAATGTTGCCCATCTGCTGCTGAATAGCGGGGCTGTTGGGCTGGGTTTCAGCCTGCTTTTGCAGCTCCGCTACCATGCGCTGACCCTGCATTTCGAGCTGCTGTAGGCGACCGTCAACCTGGTTAATCTGGGCCTGCAGCTGCTTTTGGGCTTCTTCTTTCCAAAGGGGGGTCACGATCGCTTTAATGTTGACCACTCGCTTGAGCAGCAACGATTGATTCTCATCCATAATCTTTAACGCAATAAAGAAATCACCACTACCGACTACGACCGCTAGGGCCTTGAGGCCGGACTAATCTACAGGGCACCGCCGCAGGTTAGTAAACTCTTTACACCACCCACAGCTACACAAACATCGCGTCAATCATATCGCGATACCGAGCCGTAACCACGGGGCGGCGCACTTTAAGGGTCTGGGTGAGCAGGCCATTATCAATAGAGAACGGCTCCAGAATCAGGCGGAAGGGGCCAATGCGATCGTCGGGCCGGTAGCCGGGGCGATCTTTGACTTCGCGGCTGAGTTCGTCGCGAAACAGTTTCTGCACCCGCTCGTCGTCGAGGGTGATAGCAAGGCAGTTGGTAGGGGCTGAGGTGTCATCGCCGGGGACGGCAACAAAGAGCGACTGGGCCGCTGCCCAGGACTGAAGAGCCTCTAGGTTAGGAACAATCAGCGCGCCAAGCGATCGCTGGTCTTGGCCCACCAGCATAATCTGATCGATGTACTTACTGCGAATACAGGCGTCTTCGATCGGCTGAGGCTCAATATTTTCGCCGTTGGTCAGCACGATCGTGTCCTTAGCCCGCCCGGTCAGCACCACGTTGCCGTCGCGGCTGATCCAGCCCAAGTCGCCCGTGTCGAACCAGCCCTCAGGATCGATCGCCTTTTGGGTCGCCTCTGGGTTGCGGTAATAGCCCTCCATAATCTGTGGCCCCCGCGCCAGCACCACCCCCTGGCTGCCCTGGGATAGCTCCTGGCGGGTGTCGAGATCGACAATTTTGACTTCAGTAAAGGGAATCGGTTGGCCTGCCGCCCCCCGTAGGTTGTGCCAGGGCCGGCGGGCTGAGAGCACCGGGGCGGTTTCGGTCAGCCCGTAGCCCACGATCAGCTGTACGCCAATAATTTCAAAGAAAATGTCGATGTGCCGGGCCAGCGAGCCGCCGCCGCTAATCAGCTGTTTAACCTGCCCGCCAGTGGCCTGGCTCACCTTGTTGTAAACCAGCTTTTTGCCCAGCTGGTGCAGGGACCACAGGGCTAGCGCCACCAGCCCCGACCACAGCCGCCGGGGGGCAGAGACCTCGGGTTCATCGATTTTCATCCCCTGATAGCGCCAGAGGTTTTCGACGTAGCGCTGGCTGAGACCCAAAAAGGTGAAGATCAGCTTTTGCTTGCCGGGGCTTTGCTCGCGAAACTGCTTTTGCGCCCCTTCATAGATTGACTCCCACAACCGGGGCACCCCCACCATGTACTGGGGTTTGGTGGCCTTGAGGTCGGCCTTGAGGTGGCGAATGCTGCTGTAGGTCTGGGTGCAGCCCCGCGACAGCAAAAAGTATTCGGCGGTACGCTCAAAGCTGTGCCAGGAGGGCAAAATACCCACGACGCGATCGCCCGGCTGGGGCTGCACCACCGCCCCCAGGGTATTGATCTGGTGCAGCAGGTTGCGGTGGCTCAGCATGACTCCCTTGGGCTGCCCCGTGGTGCCGGAGGTGTAGATCAGCGTGGCCAAGTCTTCGGGTTTGATCGAGACTGGTGTGTAGGGGCGCTCGGCCCCGAGGGCCATCAGCTGGCTAAAATTGAGAACCTTCAGGCACTCATCGGTGGGCGGTTCTTCGTCCGAGAGCAAAATCACCAGGGCAATGGGCAGGGTACTGAGGCGATCGCGCAGCCGCTGCAGCAGTGCCACAGTCTCGACAACCAGCACCGTACTCTCGCTGTGCTCGGCGATGTAGAGCAGCTCTTCTTTTTCGGCGGTGGCGCTACGGACGGCGTTCATACCGCCAGCGGTCATGATCCCCTGGTCGGCAATAAACCAGCGGTGGCTATTGTCGGCAAATAGAGCCACGTGGGCGCGATTCTCTACCCCGAGGGCCTGCAGGCCGCTAGCAAAGGTGCGAATCGCCTCGGCCATTTGCCGATAGGTGAGGGTGGCGGCAGGCTGCCCGTGGGGATCCCGGAGGGCTACGGTGTCACCGTAGGTTTCAGCTACGATCGGCCATATCTCGTGGAGTGCCTGGAGCTGCTGATAGGGGTTGTGAGCTTCTAGGCAGGCGCGATCGCGCTGACGCACCTCTTGCAACGCAGTTGTAGATACGGGCATGGCGGCCACCAATAGGTAAAAAAAGCTTGCGGTCATCCTACCGCAGCCTGACTCTAGGCTAGCCCTAAACCAGGCGGGGCTTAACATTCACCCTTCCAGAAAATGAACTGGCCAGCAATCGCAGCGCCCAGGAGAGGAGGCATGGCGATGGCAGGCGATCGCAATCTTTATGATTGATTTGGTTCGTGGCAAGCAGCTTTTATATTTGACAGAGCAAAATATAGAAAGCCGGGCTGCGTTCTGTGGCCCGATTGAATCCCGTTCTATCTTCGGGCCTGTAGGCTCAACGCTCCATGTTATGCACGTCTTGCCGCAACAAATCCCACTGTCTGCCGGCCCAGCTCGCCCAGGGCGATGCCGCCCTCGATCAGCTCCTCCGGCAGCTCAAGCGCTGTAGTCTTCGTCCTCGCCGCACCCTGTGGCAACGGGCTACGGGCTTCTGCCAATCGCTCTGGGGCCGTCTGCAAATGACTCTATCTCGGTAGTCGGTTGACGGGCTGCTCAGACGGGGGCAAACACCGTTTCGTCTTCCCGGCGCCAGGCTGGGTCAACCAGACAAATAAACACCAGCGGGCGATCGCCCGTATTGCGAATGTACTGGCGCGCCTGGGGCGGAATATACACCGCATCGCCTGGCTCAACTGAGCGGGTTTCGGCGTCGATGTGCATCTCCCCCTGCCCCTCCAGAATGTAGTACACCTCGGAGGTGGCGAGGGCATGGGGGGTAGACACCTGCCCCACGGGCACCACCGCGTGGGCCAAACTGTAGCGTAGGGCCAGGGCTTGCTTATCGGGATGCAGTAGTTCCCGCAGCTGAGTGCCGTCCCCAGCGACAAATTCGGGGCAGTCGAGCAGTTTGCGAATCAGCATGACAGACAACTATGTGGGCAGAGCCTTTTCACCCAACCACATTCGCTAGGGCGCTGGGTTGATCAAGGCGGGGGCGAGCGGCTGGGCCACTTTCTCCGCCATCATAGCTTCAATGGCCGCCGGGGCCAGCGGCCGCGAGAACAAATAGCCCTGACCTAGCTCGCACCGCAGCGCTTTCAGCTGAGCGTGGTGGCGAGGAGTCTCAACTCCTTCGGCTACCACATCGAGGCCCAGGTTCCAGGCCAAGCGCACCACCGACTGCAAAATCTCCAGCTTCTCAAAGTCCTGGTCGGCGTTTTCGATAAATGAACGGTCAATTTTTAAGCAGTCGAAGGGAAAGCGATGCAGGTAGCTGAGCGACGAATAGCCGGTGCCAAAATCATCCACCAGCAGCTTTATGCCCAGCGCCTTGATCTGCTCCAGGATTTCAATGATGCTGTCTGAGTGGTCGATTAACACCCCTTCAGTGATCTCGATTTTGAGGCGATTGGCCGCGAAGCCCGTTTCTGCCAAAATCTGCTGAATTTTTTCCACCAGGTTGGGCTGGGAAAACTGCTTGCTCGACATATTGACGCTGACCGTAAACTGGGCCATGGCCGGAAACGCCAGCGTCCAGGCCTGCATCTGGCGGCAGGCCTCGGTTAGCACCCACCAGCCCAGCGGAATAATCAGCCCGCTGGCCTCGGCAATATGGATGAAGTCTTTTGGCATGAGCAGCCCTTGACTGGGGTGCTGCCATCGCACGAGCGCCTCAAAGCCGCTGATTTCTTCGGTGTTGAGGGTGACGATCGGTTGATAGTGCAGCCTCAGTTCATCTCGGATCAGAGCCTGACGCAGGTCTATTTCGATGCGCAGACGCAGATCCTGCTGTACCTGAAGCGAGCGATCAAACATGTGCCAGGCTTGGTTGGGGCTGTCTTTAATCTGGTACATGGCGGCATCGGCGTCGCGCAGCCAGTCGCCAGCACTGGTGTAGGCCGCTGGGCCCATCGCAATCCCAATACTGGCATCGACATACACTTCTTGCTGCTGAAGCAGGAGGGGTTCGGCAATGGCCGCCTGAATTTGCTCGGCCAGGTCAATGGCCGTGGAGCTAGTGGCAATGTTTTCGATCAAAACCGCAAACTCATCGCCCCCCAGACGCGCGATCGTGGTGTCGGGGCGCAGCTGCGATCGCAGCCGGGTGGCTATTGCTACTAGCAGTTCGTCGCCTACCTGGTGGCCCAGGTTGTCGTTGATGGCTTTAAAGCGATCGAGGTCAATAAAGAGCAGCGCCATCAACGCCTGAGGCTGGTCGTGGACTCGGGCCAGGGCATGGCCCAGGCGATCCATAAATAAATCTCGGTTGGGCAGCCCGGTAAGGGTATCGTGGAACGCCTGCTGGATCAGGTTGGCCTCCTGCTGCTTAGCGGCAGAAATATCGCGCAGGGTAAGCAGAGCCGCCGCTGGGCCGGGGCCTGCCAGCGGCCTGCCCGTGACCGCAATCCAGCGGGTGCAGGCGGGCCTATCGACCACCAGCAGCAGGTCTTCACCGTGCAAACACTGGCCACTCAAAACCCGACTCAGGGGCAGATCAGCGGCGGCCAGGGCGCGGCGGTGGCCGTCGAGCACGTGGTAGGCCGGGGCCTCACCGCTGTCCCCCAGGTCTGCTCCCAGACCTGCTACCCCCCCCGGCAGCAGCGTCTGCGCGGCCGCATTGCTGAACAGAAGCGCC